>RZYZ01000073.1 GCA_009930125.1 Clostridia bacterium
AGGTCGGAAAAGTCATTGGTGAAGTAACAAAAAAACAGAAGGAGCTATTCCTTTCTTTGGGAATAACTCCACCATCGTTATAGATTTCGGGAACGTAGGATATAAGCCATTGTCATCATCCTCGATGCTTACGGTACAACAGTTAAAGGTGTGATGAATGGTCTGGAGAAACTCCACTTCAAAGCAAAGGCTATAAGAACCAGAGTCGATGAATTGACAACAGAATTGACCTATCCTGCAATAGCACAAGTACGTACAGAAGAAGGGTTAAACCACTTTGTTTTAATTCATAAAACTTGGATGGGGGATTATATGTAAGTCATAGCACCGTACAGTCTATTGCTTCCGTAGTCGGGATGACTGCGCATCAATCAATACCAGCTGCAACTATCGCGCTTAAGTTGGGTGCGACATTTATTGCAGCTAAATTAGCTGCAATACCAGGCGGTAAGATAATCGCACTGGCAGGAGCTGCATATATTGTAGCAACTGCAGGTTCTATTGCCCCAGCCTTTGTAAGTGCTCTTATGCGAAGAAGGGGTCTAGATATCACCGTTGGATGGTGGTATGGATTACCGCAACTATCCTTTTCGCTAAGTAATGAGTTCTTCCAAAATAGACCAGAAGCAGATTCTGGTCTATTGAATTTTACATATAGGATTAAATTATATAAGAAAAGAAAACCTTATTAAAGAATAACAAAGCATATTTTAAGGAGCATCATAATGAAAAAACTCTATTCATATGAACTTGAAAATAATCAAACTTATTTTGTTGCTTTCTATTATCTACTAGTCTATATTCTAAGAGAATTACAGTTTTATCAAAGCGCTTCGATCTTGCTGACAATGGGGGTGTTTACATCCGTTTTATTATTGCTATTATATTCTTTGACGTTGAACAATTATAAGGTAATGCCTACCAAGTCGTTGGGATTATTGATATATTGGTTTAGATTTTCAATTAAAATCGCATTTTATTTTTTATTAATGCTATTCATTCCTCAGACTGATTCATATCGAAAATTCATAATAATCATTTTATTTATTTTTATAACATTAGAATTTGCATTTCTTGGAATATATAATAAATATAAACATAAATTGTTTTACAGTTTCACTGATGATTCAATTGATGAGTATTATAAGCTTTCAATAGGAAGTAAAACTTACAAAAAAATATTAGGCAAAAACTTTAAGATCTTTAAATTTACACTTTTGCTCCTTTATCTGATTTCTGTATGGATTGTACCGGAGGGGATTTTCTTTGGCTACTAGGTATAATTTCCATTGAATTATTACTGCTTATTATAATAAAGAAAAAGTAGGTATCAATGGAGGATAGGACATGAGAATCACCCTGGTACAGGGGGATTTGCTATTATTTATAAGATTAATGTTGAAATCGAACAAGAAAGAGGGTAATTAATGCTGCGATTTGCTAGTTTGACTGTCGAAGATTTTGGTCTATTTAAGGGTACACAGACAATAGATTTCACGAATGATGGATTGAAATTCATCTGGTGTAATAAGTGATGCGATAGATATTCACGAAGATGATTTATGTGATCAGGAATATCTTTGCTAAATTCTTTAGTGATATAAAAATCGCATTAATTTATGGTACGGTTCACCGTACCATATCCTAAACACCTATTGAGTCTGCTGAGCAGTACAGAAAAACAGCAGTTGACTCAAAATAAATCAGAATATAAATTCTGAATAGGATTTCAGGCTCTTGTCAATTCTCAAATAGTAAGTTAGAATAAAGACTAATTCAAAAAATCAATAACTCGTATAATCTTGGAGATATGGTCCATAAGTTTCTACCAGACCACCGTAAACGGTCTGACTACGGGAGTGCGTTCCTTATGTGGGCTTCATGCAATAATTTGAAGCTGCTGACTAGGTGCATTTCCCCGTGGTGAAAACCGCGGGTTTTTTTATTGGAGAAAATTGATAAAAGCCTTCTGAAAAGAGTAGGAGTAAAGGAGAGAAAATTGGATAAACTGAAAACGAAAATAATAGAAGAGGGAAGAGTACTGGGTTCCTCAGTTCTGAAAGTGGACAGCTTTCTGAATCATCAGCTGGATGTAGCATTTCTTAATGAGATCGGAAAAGAATTCAAAGAAGTATTTAAGGATAAAGAGATCACAAAGATTCTTACGGCAGAAGTATCAGGTATAGCCATTGCAGCTATCGCTGGCCTTCATTTCCAGGTTCCTGTGGTATTCGCAAAGAAGACGCAGTCTCTGAACCTGGACAAAGATACCTATGAAGGAGAGGTCTACTCCTACACGAAGGAGCAGCATTTCAAGATCCGTGTTTCCAGACGTTACCTGGATAAAGAGGATAAGGTGCTGATTCTGGATGATTTTCTGGCCAATGGAGAAGCCTTAAAAGGACTTCGGGAAATTGTGGAGGCTTCCGGTGCAACCCTGCAAGGAGCAGGTGTGGTGATTGAAAAAGGATTTCAGCATGGAGGAGATCAGCTGAGAGCAGAGGGAATGGATATCCGCGCTCTGGCCACCATCTCATCCATGGAGGAAGGAAACATCACATTCAGATAATCGCTTTCGATACGTTCTTTTATGAATAAGTTCACCAGTATACAAAAATCATAGAGTCCCAATTATGTTATACATCTGCACTGAACATTCTGCTGATGCACCTGACAACATGCAAACAAGGAGAGATCGATTTTGGAGAAACATTATTATCCCTGGTTCAAAAGAGAAGATATTGACGGATTCTTTGCCCTTTTTCAGAACAACCTGGCAAACTTTGTGCTCATCGCCGTGTCCATGACCGCCATGGGCTTTCCCGGCAGCATCGTATACGGACGCGTCATTCCTGGCGTGGCCATGGCAGTTCTGTTCGGCAATCTCTATTATGCCAGAATGGCCGAGAAGCTGGCAGCCAAGGAAAATCGAAGTGATGTGACGGCCCTGGCCTACGGCGTCTCAACTCCTGTCATGTTCATCTATCTTTTCGCCGTACTTCGACCTGCTCTTCAGCTCACAGGAGATCCCGAACTCGCCTGGAAGATCGGCCTTGCGGCCTGTTTTCTTGGTGGCGTGGTTGAAGTTCTGGGGAGCTTCATCGGCAGATGGGTTCATCGTCATCTTCCCCGGGCAGCCATGATGGGCGCTCTGGCTGGCGTAGCCTTTGCCTTCGTAGGCGGGGAAATGTTCTTCATGACCTATGAGATGCCCATCGCAGGCATGGCGGTTCTCATCATCATTCTCCTAGGCATGGTAGTGAAGAAACCCATGCCCTTCAAGATTCCCGCGTCCCTTTTTGCCATCATCATCGGTACATTTCTTGCCTACACCATAGGTGGTCAGGATGCAGGGATGATTACAGAAGGACTGAGCGTCATGGGATTCTATCTGCCCAGACCGACCTTGGGTCTGGTGGAAGGAATTCTCTTCATCGGAAGAAACATGATCGGCCTCTTTGCGGTGCTTCTGCCCATCTCCATCTACAATTTCGTGGAGACCATGAATAACGTGGAAGCCATGGCTTCAGCAGGTGATGAATACAGCGTATCAGAAGCGCAGCTGGCTGATGGACTGGGCACACTCTTCGGAACCTTCTTCGGAGGAGTCTTTCCAACCACCGTATACATCGCTTCCATCGGATCCAAACTGATGAATGCAGGAAGAGGATACTCCATACTAAACGGCATGGTCTTCTTCATTGCCTCCACATTTGGTGTCATCGCAGCTCTATCCAAAGTGATCCCCATGTCCGTCATCGCACCGATTCTGGTGTTTGTGGGCATCTCCATGGTGACACAGACCTTCGGCACAGTGGAGAAAAAGCATTATCCTGCAGTGGTTCTGGCCATGTTCCCGTATTTTGCGAATTATCTCATGACAAGGTTCAACGGCAGTGCAGGAGAAGTGGTTGCCAACCTATCCAGCGGTATTGTTCCACTGGGCCAGGGAGCCATGTTCACAGGACTCCTCTGGGGAGCGATCCTTGTGTTTCTTCTGGACGGTTCCTATCGGAAGGCTTCCTATGCTGCAGGAGCGGCTGCAGTGCTTACTGCAACAGGCTTCATGCATGCACCGAATCTTACACTGCTGTATGATGTGAGATTTGTCATCGGATATCTTCTTGTGGGGGCGATGATCGAAGGATATCGCCGTTACGAGAAAAACATGGAGAAGAAAGCGGCAGACCACTCAGTGATCAAGCTTAAATCTGCATAGCAGGCTGGGTCTCGCAGCGAATATGAAAGCATGAAAAATCAGCTGAGCATGTCCACTTCAGTGGAATACATCAGCTGATTTTCAGTGTGCGCAAAAAAGGTGGTCTCCTCTGCTAGAAGAGTGTTATTCTTAGGAATCCAGAGGGTTTAAAGATCTCCACAGGCGCGATATGCTTCTGGATTTCAACGAAACGAAGGTGCTAAAGAATGTCCGCTTTCAGTGCTTCTTCTTCAGTGTAGCCATCTTCAATCCCTTTGACGATACGCGTTGAGCGCTTGGTATCTCCTAAGAGAATTCCGGCCACCAGCTTGTCGTCACGGAAGAAAAGCTTCTTGTATTCCCCTTTCTTTACACTCTTATGTTCAAGAATGTCCAGACCAGGATCGCAGAAGTCCACATTTCCGGCAGAGAACACCTTCGCATTCATGGATGTGAACATGGTGGACAGGACCATAGGCGGGAACTTCAGATCTCCACCAGCGGCATTGGTGCCGGCTACTCTTCCCATGTTCAGTGCCGATGGCCAGGTGCCATAGACGAAATTATTGATTTCAGCCACATCGCCACAGGCATAGATATCCTCTGCACTTGTTTCCATCCTGGTATTCACCACAATGCCTTTGTTCACTTCAATGCCCGCTTCAGCAGCCAGTGCGGCTCTGGACCGGACACCTACGCTGAACAGTACAATCTGACAATCCAGAGTATCTCCGCCTTGAAGCCTTACACTGGCAAGATTCTGATTTCCATCCTCATCTTCTTCGATGGTGATGGATTCCAGTGAGTCTTCGAGAATCAGCTTCACACCTGATGCCAGAGCCATGTTCTTCAGTACTTCAGAAGACTCCTCATCCAGCTGTCTTGGCAGCAGTCTGTTGAAAAATTCAATGACGGTGACATCCAATCCGCACTTCTTCAGAGACCATGCAGCCTCAAGGCCCAATAAGCCCCCTCCGATGACTACAGCCTGTTTGGATGCTCGGATTCTTTTCTGCAGGGCTATGGTGTCATGATGCTCTCTGATGCTGAAGAGGCCATCATAATTTCTGAAGTTCGTGCGATCCACTTTCATCACATCCACAGTTTTTCCGTTTCTTCTTATTTCCACATCCACTGGCGGAATAAAGTTGTAGCTGCCCGTGGCAATGATGAGTTTATCGTAATGAATCTGGCTGCCATCCTTGAAGGTGACGACCTTGTCCTCTTTATCAATGGAAGAAGCTTCCATCGACAAGATCTGCTCCACTTCGTTCTTTTCATACCATTCTTCTTTTACCATATAGAACTTATCTTCCGGAAGCTCAGCACTGAAGCATTCAGCCAGCTGGGTACGAAGATAAGTTCTTTCTTTTTCTCTTCCTGTAAGGATGATTCTTCCGTCTGGATCCTTCTTCCGTATTTCTCCCGCTGCGAAGTGCCCTGCGGGTCCATTACCTATTATAAGATAGACTTTTCCATCTTTCTGATATACCGACATGATTTCCTCCTTGAAGTGGATGCGTATTTGCTTCATTCTCATGAACACGACTACAGCGCTGCGTTCAGTGGTCAATGCCTTAAATGGAGCATCATCCAGTCAGATTATAGCGCTAATGAGAATGAATATCAATTAGCTTTTGTAAAGATTTCATGAATGGTGGGAACTCCACACAGTGGTTGCGGGAGGATAATTTTAAGAAGCTGTGATCTTATGAAGAATGGCAAGGGGAGAAAAAGCGCTGCAAAAGATCACTGAAATCATAGTCGATCAGTTTCATATTACGGTGAGAAATGATCCTGAGACCAGAGAAGGTTTTGGATACCAGGTATGGAAATGCACGTCAAAAGATTCCTACCGGGCAGATGGGATGTATGGGCAGTTCTGTATCATTCTGAGATCATATAACGCAGTTGTTACGATTACCGCTCATAATGAGACAGAACATAAGGATATTTTACGCGCTATTTGGAAGGATCTGCTACCGAAGCTAGAGAGTAGCGTTCATGACAAAGATAGAAAACAGGAAAAGAGGGGAAAGCGCTCTGAAACCATTGTGATAGAAAAAATCTCCCCTTAAGCCGCTGTGGCTGTTTATCGGGAGATTCTGTGTTTTCATTCATAGGGATCAGATACAGATTTTTCTACTCGATAGGCTGATGGTTCTCCTGGAGAATCTTCAGCGCTGCATTGATTTCCGAGGCTGTCTTCTGATCATGGATCCAAAGAACCAGATGAACAAAAAGATTGATGAGGAGGATCATGAGAGCCAGGGACACCGTCATGGAGACACTTTCAAGAAGGCCTGACACATAGAGAAAGGAAAGGATTGTGGCCTCCAGCAGAATGAAATGCAGAACATTTCTAGCCAGAGCTTCCCGAAGGGTGAGCTCATGACTGGAGTACTTCACAATGAGCGACAGCGAGCCGATGAAAGCGAAAATCAGCGGGGAGAAGAATGCTTCATAACCAAACCTGGCCTGGGGCTGGAAAAGAAGACCTAAGACAGCCATGCCCAGAATGATGCCTGTGACGGAAACGCAGAAGCTGAGTACGACTTTTCTGACAAAAAATGTTCTGAAATCCATATCAGACACCTCCTAATACTTGACGCTTGATGAGGGGAACATACTGTCTGGAGATGATGATCTTTTCCCCGTTTTTCATGTGGGCATAGAACCTTCCGTTTAAGGCAGGAGCGATGCTCTCCAGCTTCATGAGATTGAGGAGAAAGGATTTTGAGCAGCGGATGAACATCTTGTCTTTATAGGCATCCTCCAGCTCGTAGAGCCTGCTTTTCAGTTCATAGGTCTTCGTCTTTGTATAGGCGAAGACTTTCTCATCCACCGCTTCGAAGTAGAGTACAGAGGCCAGGCTGAACTGATAATAGCGCTCAGAAATTCTGCCTGTCAGAACCGTTCCTCTGGAAAGGGCATAGGAACGGATGCTTTCCACATCAGGCGTGATTTCAACACATTCGATGGTCAGGCATTCATCGGCTTTTTCACTGATTTTTCTGATCTTCACTTTCATACATCAATATTCCTTTTTGATTATTGGTCTGCCTTCTCCTTTCAGACAGCTGTCGAAAAAGTCCAGCACAACCTGATTCATGGTATTTATACATTCCCTGCTATCCGCATCTCCCACACCCAAAGCTTTGGCCAGAATAGGAGAGAACAGGGGCAGGTCTGTGAAGTTGAGATGTCCGGTATCCTCAAATACCGTTTCATAGGCATCCAGGGCACGGGCGGAAGCGTAAAAGTTGCTGTAGGTGTTCTCCTCAAGGGTCAGAGCGTTTCTGTAGTGGTCTTCAGCATAGATGTTCAGAAGCGGAACCGGATAAGGTGTGCTGTCAAGGACCACACTGCCATTTTCAAAACGCTCTTCCTCTCCCAGCATGGTGCCATCCAGCACGATCACCGCATCGATATCAGGGCGCAATCTTCCGATCTCTGCAGAAGTGGCTCCGCCAAGGGAATGGCCCATGAGACCGATGTTTTCGCAGTCGATGAGGGAGAAAACCGTGCCTTTCTCAGCGGAACTGGCTTCTTCAAGAATCCTCTCCAGAACAAAATGCTCATCTTCCACACGAAGTTTCAGCCAGCTCTGGGTTGTTTCAAATATTTCAGCCTCATGCTGGGTATCTGTGATGCCATTGATTTCAGCAGCCTTACTGATGAAATCAGGATCCACTGTTGTGAGTGTCCCGCTGGTATCCAAGGTGTAGAAGGCATGTCCTGTATGTCCGATGCTTGCCACCACATAGCCATGAGAAGCAAGCTCTGCAAAGGTTGAGTAGTTGCTGCCGCTGAAACCGAAAGCCCCATGGGAGAAAACCACAAGAGGGTAGTTCCCTTCTGAAGTTTCAGGATAGTAAAGCTCCACAGTGAGTCTTCTGCTGTCTTCTGTTGAGAAGGCATCTTTCCGGTCTTCATCGATCCAGGTATACTTTTCCGTCTTCACCTCAAAGGTACCGGTGACCTCGGGCTGCAGATAGGGTGGAAACAGAATCAGTACAGAGGCCGCTGTGATGTAGAGAAGAAGACTTACGGCAGCTTTCAGGATGGTCTTTCCTTTTCTGAATGACTTTTCCCGTCTTCTTAGTAATCCTACAAGACTTACAAGAGACTTGAGGGCAACAAGGAGCGTGATGGGCATGAAGCGGAAGCTCCAGGTAAAGACTCCAGTGAGAAAGAACAGAACAAGAAGAAGCAGAATGGAGAAATTCAGTATGCCTCTTTCTTCCTCGAAATTTCTCTTTCCATGGAGCGAAAGATAAAGAAGCGTTGACTCCATCAGTGTCAGCAGCAGGATGAATAAGATTCCCATAATTTTTACCTCCAGATTTGTTTTATGGTCCAAGTATAGGAGGCTGCTTCCAGTGAAGCAATGAATTATGGATGAGATGCAGATTCTGCGGATAAGCTGCATGAACCATCGAGAAACGGAACTATGAGAAGTCTATTGATGGAAACTGTGCCACAGGATGAAATCCATCAGCCTGTGATTCTATTTCTTCCGTTCTGTTTTGATGCATAGAGGTTCTGGTCAGCTTTGTCTATGAAATCAAGCAGTTCCTTGCCTTTATACTCTGCTGCGCCACCACTGATGGTGACGCGGACGTCATTGGGGAAAGCTGCTTCTGCCACTTTCCTGCGTATGCGATCTGCCACCTGGAGTGCACTCTTTCTGGAAGTGTTGGGCAGAATGAGCAGAAACTCTTCTCCACCATAGCGTCCCAGAGTATCCAGGCCTCGGATTTCCTCGTTGATGATCTTCGCAACTTCTTTGAGTACAAGATCCCCGAAGACATGGCCCTTGGTGTCGTCGATGGGTTTGAAGTGGTCGATGTCAAACATGACGATGGACAGTGGAGACTTGTAGATGGAGGACTTCTCCATACGGCTTTCCAGTTCATCCATGATGGCACCCCGATTTCTTATACCGGTCAGAGCATCTGTCATGGATTCCACCGTAAGGATCCGGTTCTCCATTTCCAGATCTTCCTGCGCTCTCTTTCGTTCCGTGATATCAAAAACGATGCCTGCGGCAAAGAGAGGTTTACCCTGGGGGTCTCTCTTTGTAACCTGACCGCGATCATAGAACCACTTCCAGGAACCGTCCTTTGCCTGGATCCGGTATTCGCATTCATAGACAGGTGTCAGACCCATCATGTTCTTTCTCATGGCATCCATGGTAGGCTCATAGTCTTCAGGATGCAGTCTTTCCGTGAAGAACTGATAGGGCACTTCTTCAGGGAGGTCCTCCATGGAATAGCCCAGCGCTTCCACCTTTAGTGGATTGAATACGACCTTATTTGCCCTGATATTGTAGTACCAGTGTCCCAGATTGCCTGTCCAGGCAAAATCCAGCCTGTCTTCATTTTCTTTCTCTTCCAGGAGTGCTTCATTGAGAAGCTTCAGCTCCTCGATGATCTCAATCAGCTGATTTCTCGAATATTTCTCATAATCCATTGCATACCCCACACATTCTTCTTCAGTTTGACATTTATTTATAATACTTTCCATTTCTCGTT
>RZYZ01000341.1 GCA_009930125.1 Clostridia bacterium
GATCCGATGAAGGTCGGTACAGCCTGCTGGATAATATCCATCACCAGATGGGGAAAGAGTCCGATGCCAAGGCTCCCCACAGCCACAAGAACCATGGAAACTTTCATGGTCCCTGGAATCCCATCCCGATGCATTTCAAGAGGTCTTCCAGGACTTTCCCTTAAAAAGGCGGAAACGATGATGGGCAGATAATACAGCGCATTGAGAAAACTGCTGAGTAGAAGGACAATGAGCAGTTCCGGATGGCCAGCATCCAGCACAGCAAGTCCAAGATACCATTTGCTCATGAATCCGCTGGTTCCGGGAATTCCGATCATGCCCAGGACACCTATGCTGAACACCGTCATGGTGATGGGCATTTCATAACCGATTCCATCCAGGTTCTTCACATCCCTCTTTCCAGTGAGATAAATGATGGAACCCGCACTGAGAAACAGCGCTGATTTCATGAATGCATGGGACACCACATGGAAAAGTGCTGCAGAGAATCCCATTTCACTTGCAAGGGCAAGTCCCAGAAAAATATATCCGATCTGAGAAACACTGGAGTAGGCCAGTCTTCGCTTGATGTCTCTCTGAGTCAGTGCAAAAACCGAGCCCATCATCATGCTTAAGACTGCAAAGATAATGAGATAATCGGCAATCCCTATATCAACGGAAATGTTCTTCCCCACCACCCGATACATGATTTTGGCGATGGAAAAGATGTATGCTTTCACAACCAGTCCTGACAAGAGCGCACTGGATGGCGTCGGCGCTGTGGAGTGTGCATCGGGGAGCCAGTTGTGCAGCGGAAAAATCGCTGCTTTGATACTGAAACCAGTGATCATGAAACCCATGGCCAGCAGTATGTTTCTGGGATAAAGTCTCCATACCGCACTGATCTCCTCATTGATGGCACTCATATTCAGCTGCCCTGTGACCATATAGATGAGCGCTATGCCCATGAGCACTGTGACAGAACCGATGGCCCCCATCATCAGATACTTCATGCTGGCCATAAGTGTGTCTTTCTTCTTCTTGATTGCAATGATCGCAACAGAAGTGATGGATAGTATTTCCATGAACACATACAGGTTGAACATGTCGTTGGTAAAGATCATTCCAATCATCGAAAAAATCAGTAAAAAAACCAGAGTATAATAGCTGTACATTCTTGAAGATTCGATTTCATGTTCCAGATCTTTCAGGGAATATATAATGATCAGTATGGATAAAGTCAGTACCACCAGTGTCATCAGGGCGGAAAACTCATCCACGAGAAACTCGATGCCGATTCCGGCGGGATAAGACCCGAAGGTGTAACTGTAAGGAGCATCCCAAAGCACCTTCAGCAGTTCCAGAAGCGCCATGATCCATGCTATACCCAGAACGGAGACCATCAGAAGCTGAAATCTTCTGCCATAAGGTTTTCTCTGGAGCGGGATGGTCACAGCGAAGATCAGAAGAAGCATCAGGATGTAGACCGGAAAATGTATGTTACTCATCCTCTTCCACACTCCTTATCTTCATGATTTCATCCAGATCGATGGTGCCGTAGGCTTCATGGATTTTGATGATGATACTCAGTGCAAAGGCCGTGATGCTTACTGCCACCACAATACCCGTAAGGATCATGGCTGCCGGCAGCGGATTCACAAACGCTTGTTCTCCAGAAGACGGATCAATGATCGGCGCCACCGCTCCCTTCACATAGCCAATGGAAACAAAGAAAAGAAAAATCGAAGTCTCCATGATATTGATTCCGATGATTTTCTTGATCAGGTTGTGATGCAGCAGCAGCGTTGTAAACCCGATGCCGAACAGCAGAATGGCCACGGTAACATCCAGGTGCTCCCACAGCAGTTCCAAAATACCGTCCATCAAATTCCTCCCTTGCGGATCAGGGTGTAAAACGTGTACATGGTGCACATCACGATCAGCCCCACGCAGATGTTCAGCGGCAGGATGAACCCCGCCGAAAAGATATTGCCCAGCGTGCCGGGGGAAATGCCGCTTTCTATATGGT
>RZYZ01000074.1 GCA_009930125.1 Clostridia bacterium
TTTTCGTTGAAATTAGAACTTTACTATGCACTAATTATACGATAAAAACGCTTTTAATTCATTAGTATCAAGGGTTACAACATTATTCAGTAGCCATTACTTATATTTCCATAGGTTAAATTCACTTTCTGGCCCATTAATAAGCTCCTCACCATCTATACTTGAATAAATCTCCAAACAATTATACCCCATGAAAGTCTATTTAACTAGATTTCCATGGGGATAATTCAAAAGTTCTGTTCTGTTTTCTACTTAGCCTGTTCTAATGCCAGGTTGATGGCTTCGATTAAAGCTTCTGAGGATACTGTAGCACCTGATGCTGTGTCAGCTCCGTCTGCAGTGGTCTTTCCTTTAACGGATTCAACTACAGCTGTTTCAGCATTTCCATAGATACCATCTGTTTCAGCATGCTCATCCACAGTTACGTCTGAGATCACACCGTCAGCTACGGTTACTGTCAGCTTGATCACATCGTTGTGTCCCTGTGCTTCTGCTGAGTAGGAACCATCCTTAAGACCTGCTTCTTCTTCTGATGCTCCGCATGCAGCGAGAACCCCGAATGATAGTAGAACTGACATTGCTAATGCAACAATCTTCTTCATATATTTCCACTCCTTGTACAATATGTATTTTATCCAGAGAAAATTCATCTGAATTATCCTGAACATCTACATTTTATCCCTATTCGTTTTATTTTTCAACATCCCGTGAAAGATTTAAGGATTTTGCCGGAAATCATACATAGCTCTTAAGCATTCCATAAGAATCCTTATGCATATAGATCAGCTCAAGAACTTTCCCCCGATCCTTCTGATCGTAGGCAAAAGAGAGTGTGCAGGAATCAATGGTATTGCCTCTCCCTTCAACGGACAGTTTCTCTTTCGTCAGATTATACGCTTTCATCATTTTTCCATCCAGCCTGAACTGGAGTGATGCCTCAGCTCCTTCAGGAGACAGATGGACATCCCCTCTTTTCATTCTGGAAAGAGATACCAGCTGAAAGGAACAGATATATTTCTCTCTTTCCTTTGTGATGATTCTCCTGAACTGAAGGAATTCCACATCACCCACAATGACATCTATATGGTGAGGAAGATGCGTGCTTACATTGTCAAAGATGAAGGCAAGATATTCTTCTCCATAGGAATAGGTGCCCACAACCATCCCATTGGTCTTTTCACTGATCTGAAGATAATACTCTCCATCCTTGTTGCTGTATCCACTGGCAAGGACATTGCTTGCCCTGTCCACAAAGAGAACCTCCGCATTTTCAAGTATCTTCCCTTTCTGGTTCTTCACAATTCCGTTGATCTTCGCCACTTCTCTTCACCTCTTCTCTGCTCTACCATTATACTAACATAGGAATCCGGAATGTCCACACCTGCAGAAGAACTGGAAAAAGCCTCAAGAAGCAGAGTTCTGCGTCTTAAGGCTTCACCTTCACTGATATTACTGACAGACTTTTCCAGGATTGAGAAGATTCTTCGGATCGAAAGCCAATTTGATGTTCTTTAAGAGGGACATGTAGGTCTCATCATACTGTTCGAACATGTATGGCCTTTTGGCAAAGCCTATGCCATGTTCACCTGACACCACTCCATCCAGTTCTCTAGCCCGTCTGTACATGCATTCAAACACTTCACCGAGCTTCTTCTTCCACTCTTCTTCATTCATCTCATCCTTCAGTACATATACATGGAGATTCCCATCCCCCGCATGACCGAAGCTTCGGATGCGAACATCAAACTCCTTCTGAAGCTGATGGGTGTAGTTGATGAACTGTGCAACCTTGTCTCTAGGTACACACACATCACACTCATCTATTTCCGATGTGGATGCTTTCACTGCCTCCAGGAAGGCACCTCTTGCAGACCATATGCTCTGCTTTCTTTCATCTGTGTCTGATATGAACACATCAAGCGCTCCCTGATCCAGACACAGCTTGGCCACTGTATCGTAGTTTCTTTCCACTTCCTCAATCGTATTGCCATCGAAGGAAAGAAGCAGATATGCATCCGAAGAATTATCCGGGAATTTCTTGTCAAGAAACTGCTCCGCAGCCAGTATCACTTCTCTTTGCATGAATTCGATGGCTGTGGGTGCAGCTTTCGACTTGATGATCTTCGGCACAGTGCTTATGGCCATATCCAGATCCGGAAACGGGATCAGAAGACTGACCACTTTCTTCGGGAGCGGTAGAAGCTTCAACGTGGCTTCCGTAATCACAGCCAGGGTGCCTTCTGAGCCGCAGACCATGTCCTTGATGCTGTAGCCCGAGCTGTTTTTCACCACCTTGCCACCTACCTTCATGATTTCACCGTTTGGCAGGACAATTTCAAGGCCACGCACATAGTCCCTTGTGACGCCATACTTCACAGCTCTCATCCCTCCGGCATTGGTATTGATGTTGCCTGCGATGGTAGCGGTTTTCTCTCCCGGATCAGGAGGATAGAAGAAGTCTCTTTCCTCCACATACTTGGCGATATCCATGAGCATGACCCCCGGTTCCACCGTCAGTGTCAGATTATCCGCATCCAGCTCCTTGATCCGTGTCATTTTGGTCATATTGATCATGATGCCCCCATGGATCGGTACCGAGGCTCCGACCAGGCCAGTTCCTGAGCCTCTTATGACCACGGGTATGTTGTTGTCATAGGCATATTTCATGACTTTCGACACTTCTTCCGTGGAGAGAACCTCCACCATGATCTCAGGCATGGCACTGATTCCACCAAGTTCATCATGGCTGTAATCTTCGCTGATGTTCTTCCCCGTATATACTCTGTTATTGCCAAGCAAATCAATAAGATACGTAATGTCCTTGAGGTCTATCTTTTTGTAGTTCATCCTTATGCCCCCTTTGTTAATCTGACGCGTTCAATGAGCTCCGGCAGAACTTCATAGAGGTCTCCCACGATGCCAAAATGCGCCACATTGAAGATTTCCGCCTGCTCATCATTGTTTACCGCAAAGATGTATTCTGAACCGTTCATACCTGCAGCAAACTGTACTGACCCTGAAACCCCAAGGGTGATCATGAGCTTCGGCTTCACGGTTCTTCCGCTGAGTCCCACCTGTCTCTTGGCATCAAGCCATCCTGATTCTATGAGCGGTCTTGTTCCGGCTATCTGTGCACCAAGAAGCGCTGCCAGCTCTTTTACAAGGTCCATGTCTTTTTCATTCTTCACGCCTCTTCCCACTGCAATGATGGTTTCCGCGTCGGAGATGCTGACCTCCTTTTCCTTAGGACGGACTTCCAGCACTTCAATACGTGAAACAAGCTTACTTTCCTCTATGGTGCACTGCACAATCTCTCCACGGGCTTCTGGCATTCTTTCCATGGCGTTCATCACTTTGTAACGAACCGTCGCCAGCTGAGGTCTTGTGTTTGGTGTCTTGATCTGTGCCATGATGTTTCCGCCGAAAGCCGGTCTGATCTGGACGAGGTCTGTATTCTCCTTCATATCCAGTACGGTGCAGTCTGCTGTGAGTCCGGTGCGGAATCTGGCTGCGATTCTTGGTGCAAGAGATCTTCCCACGGTGGTGGCCCCTACAAGAATGGAGGAGGGTTTCACCTGATGAATGAAATCCTCAAAGGCTGCTGAATAGGGTTCGATTCTGAAATCCTTCAGTTCTTTGTGATCATAGACAAAGACCTTATCTGCACCATAATGAAGCAGTTCCTGCGCTTTTTCATTGATGTCATGTCCGATGAACAGAGCATAGACGGGAAAATCCACTTTGGCCGAAAGCTCTCTGGCTTTTCCCAGAAGCTCCATGGTCACGGGATGAATCTCTCCATCCACATGGTCCACATAGACCGCAATTCCTTTCCAGAGGCTCTTGTCTATCTCTTTTCTCTTCTCCCCTTCCAGGATTTCCATGACCCCTCTGGGTCCTTTGTTCACGCAGATTCTGCACATTTTGCAGTTTTCATTGATCACAAGCTTCCCTTCCACATCTTCCAGTGCATGGAACGGACAGATCTGGATCAGCTCAGCGGTTTTTGCCGGTGTCAGCAGATATTCATTTACAATTAATTTCGCCATTTCATTTCCTCCTACACAAGTCTCAGTTCTACAAGTTTATCTGATACATTATGGGCCACCTCGACTGAGGTTCCTCTGTACATTTCACGTTTATCGTTTCCTGACGGCGGGAAAATCCTCTCCACCTGAGTCGGTGAACCGTTCAGTCCGTACTTCATTTCGTCCTGATCCTCAAAATCCTTGAAGGAGAGTACTCTGATGGGTCTGTCCTTTGTTGACATCTTCTTCTTGTAGGATGGAAGTCTGGGCTGGAAAATATCCTTTTCCACAGTCAGAAGGCAGGGATATTTCACGGCCACCACTTCCACTGTATCCGGCATATCCATCTCCACCACTATGGCATCTTCTCTGTACTCCAGAATCTTCGTCACATTGGCCACATGCGGAATGTCGAGATACTCCGCCATTTCAGGCCCTACCTGCGCCGTGTCCCCATCCGTGGTCTGCTTTCCGCAGAGCAGGATATCAAAATCTCCCAGCTGCTTCACGGACTGAGATAGGGTATAGGCCGTGGCAAGAACATCGGCTCCTGCAAACTTCCGGTCTGAAATGAGCGCTCCTTCATCCGCCCCCATCATGAAGGCTTCCTTGATCACCGCTTCCGCCTGCCTGGGTCCCATGGTCATCGCTGTGATGCTTCCTCCCTGATCTTCTCTGATTCTCAGTGCTGTCTCCAATGCGAAGAGATCATAGGGATTCATCTTGGAATCCACTCCGTCTCTCTTCAGAACACCGGTCTTTTCATCCACCTCTACCTTATTGGATCCAGGTACCTGTTTGATGCAAACTACAATTTTCATATTTCCCTCCTAAAATAATATCTCTCTTTATCCGAGTAATCCTATGAGAAGCGGTACCAGAATCACTGTTGCGATTCCTGCGATACCTATGGACAGACCACTCATGGCCCCCTGGGTCTCCCCCAGCTCCATGGCTTTTGAAGTCCCCACCGCATGTGATGCGGTTCCGATGGCGATGCCCTGGGCTACATCATCACTGATTCTGAAAAGCTTCAGAAGTCCAGGTCCGATGACAGCACCTGTGATGCCTGTAAGCACGATGACCGCTACAGAAAGGGAGACGATACCTCCGATCTCTTTTGAGATTTCCATACCGATGGCCGTGGTGACGGATTTCGGCAGCATGGAAACAGCCACACTGAGATCAACATGAAAAAGCCTGGAAAGTAGAATGACACTTATGATGGAAGTGGCGCTTCCCACCGAAATCCCGATGAGAATGGGCACCAGATCCTTCTTCAGAAGTTCAATCTGCTTATACAGCGGAACCGCAAGGACAACTGTTGCAGGCCCCAGGAAAAACAGAATGAAGCTTCCGCCCAGATCATACTGCTCCTTCGGTATTTCAAGTCCCATAAGGACTAGAATGACCAGGATGATGGCAATAAGCAGCGGATTCAGAAGTGGATTCTTCGTCTTCCGGCTCACAATAATTCCGATCTCAAAAGCGGCAACCGACAGCAGAATTCCGAAAACCGGTGTGTTTAACAGTGCACTCATCTTATCTCCTCCTCTTCAGAAGCTGGACTGTCCAGCCTGTGACCCCAACCACGAGAATGGTCGAGATGATCACGATCATCATGATGGGAAGCCAGGCTTCCCCGATGACATCCAGGCTACTGATAAGTCCCACCCCCGCGGGAACAAACAGAAAAGCCAGATGATCCAGAAGAAATTTAGAGATGAGCTCGATGTTCTCCACTCTGATGATTTTCACGAGAAGCAGCAGAAAAAGAATCATCATGCCGATGACCGTACCCGGAACACTGATTCCGGTTGCGATCCTTATGCCTTCTCCTGCCATAAGAATGACCAGGATGGTGCCGAACTGTCTTAGTACTTTCACACAATCTCCCCCCAATGTCTGTTTTAGGTCTTATGGTCATTTGGTCTGACCAATTTATCCGTTGAGAAAATAGTATCACAGAGATGGAAACGTTTAAAGTATAGTTTAGAAGTTAACAGGAGCTCCAGGCGCACTGCTTTCTCTCCACGCCTCATGAACACTGTCTCCGCAGCATGGACCTGTTTCTGAAATATTTCATCAGCTCATGAAAACATATACATTTTTCATGTTTTTCGTTATTTTATTAACAATTATATTTTCAGACAAAAAAAAGCCTTCCCTCGAACTGAATCCGGGAAGACTTCCATACTTTCTTTTTCGGGTTATTTCTCTAGTAGAGGTCCATATGCCTGATGATGAGATTCATATGTTCCTTCATCACTTTGCCAGCCTCTTTTTCATCGTGATTCTTCAGGGCAATATACATATTCTCATGATGCTCCAGAAGGACGGACTTATTCTCATCCTTGTTGATGATGGCCTCTCTGGCTTCCTTGATGAAGGAATCCATCAATGAGGATACGGCGGTGAGTATGCTCATGATGAGATTATTGCCGCTTGCTTTGGCTATGACATAATGAAGTTCCTTATCCAGCACAACATTTTCCTTTTCATCCGGAAGATCCTTCATCCGGTCAATAATTTCTTTCAGGCGGGTCAGCTCCTCATCTGAGATGTTTTTCGCCGCAAGCCTGGCTGTTTCCACTTCCAGTACCCTTCTCAGTTCCAGTATCTCTGAATTTCTGCTGTTCTGCAGGACAAACATCATAGATAGAGGCTCGATGAGATTGTCATCGAAACTGTCTTTGATGTAGTTTCCTCCGCCTTGCCTGCTTTCAATGAGTCCGATGATCTGCAATGCGCGCAGGGCTTCTCTCACTGAAGTTCTTGACACCTGGAACTTCTCCACCAGCTCTCGTTCAGGCGGGAGCTTTTCCCCTTTTTTCAGCTCTCCACTGGTAATCATATATTTGATCTGCTCTATGACCTGTTCATAGACCTTTGTACTTTTCACAGGAGTAAACATCATTACACTTTCCTTTCTACACCTCGGCATTCATCCGATCCGGACCACTTATCATACCAATTATCTCTTATCTCCAGGCAGTTTGCAACATCTCACTTCATAATCAGCAAAAGCCGGGAGGAGTGTCTCCTCACAGCTTTTGAATGCTAGAATATTTTTCTTGTCCAGTCTTCACAGTTCCAGATATGGGTTGCGATGTCCTCGTAGAACTCTCTTTCATGAGAGACGAGCAGAATCGTACCCTTGTATTCCTTCAGTGCTCTTTTGAGCTCGTCTTTCGCATCCTGGTCCAGATGGTTGGTGGGCTCATCCAGAAGAAGCACATTGGCGTCTCTGTTCATGACCTTGGCCAGTCTCACCTTGGCCTGTTCTCCACCGGAAAGCACCACCACTTTGGATTCAATGTGCTTGGTGGTCAGCCCGCATCTGGCCAGTGCGCTTCGCACCTCATACTGATTGTATCCGGGATATTCCGCCCAGAAATCCTCGATGCAGGTATTATAGTTGTCTCTTTCCCCTTCCTGCTGGAAATAGCCGATTTCGATGTTTTCACCGGTCTCGATGTCTCCGCTGTAGGGAGGAATCATCCCCATGAGGCTCTTTAACAGGGTGGACTTACCCAGCCCGTTGGCTCCTGTGAGGGCAACTTTCATTCCCTTCTCCAGATACACATTCACAGGTTTGGTCAGCGGTTCATCATATCCGATGACGAGATCATCTGTCCTGAAAATCAGCTTGCCTGATGTTTTGCCGATCTTGAAGTCAAAGGTCGGTTTCGGCTTGTCTTTCATCAGCTCGATCTTATCCATTTTGTCCAGTTTCTTCTGTCTGGATTTTGCCATATTGGACGTGGCCACTCTGGCCTTGTTGCGGGCGATGAAGTCCTCCAGCTTACCTATTTCCTGCTGCTGCCTTTCATAGGCCGCTTCCACCTGCTTCTTCTTCGCTTCATATACAGCCTGGAAATCATCGTAGTTCCCCACATATCTTGAGAGCTCTCTGTTCTCCATATGATAGATGATGTTCACCACTTCATTGATGAACGGAATATCATGGGAGATCAGCATAAAGGCATTCTGGTAGTTCTTCAGATAGACCTTCAGCCAGTCAATATGTTCTTCATCCAGATAGTTCGTGGGCTCATCCAGAAGCAGTATGTCAGGAGATTCCAGGAGAAGCTTACCAAGAAGCACCTTACTTCTCTGTCCCCCTGAAAGCTCATCCACCTTCTTATCCAGTCCTACATCCTTGAGACCCAGCCCCCTTGCAACTTCTTCCACCTTGGGATCGATGCTGTAGAACCCGCTGTTGTCTAGAATGTCCTGAAGGGTCCCCATGTCATCCATGAGCTTTACGAGCTCCTCTTCTGTGCAGCTGCCCATCTTATCCCCTATGGCAAAGATCTCCTGCTCCATATCGAAAAGATATTTGAATGCACTTTCCAGAACATCCCTGATGGATGCTCCTTTTTCAAGGCTTGCATGCTGGTCAAGATAACCCACACGAACTCGATTCGCCCATTCCACTGTTCCTTCATCCGGCTGCAGCTTTCCTGTGACGATATTCATGAAGGTGGATTTTCCCTCACCGTTGGCACCGATGATGCCCACATGCTCCCCTTTGAGGAGTCTGAAGCTCACATCTTCAAATATGGCTCTGTCTCCAAAGCCGTGACTTACATTTTTAACCGTTAATATACTCAAATCTATTCTCTACCTCTTATCTTGTATTCTGAAGAAAAGGATTATTCCTTCTCCATGTCATTTAGTTTTCTTCTCAGGATATCCAGCGAAGCGATGGTCGCCCGCACCCTGATCTTCTCTCTTCCGCCGGTGAAATAGCGCTTATGCACTTCCACTTCACCTCTGACAGCCAGTCCGATATAGACAAGGCCCACAGGCTTTTCCTCTGTTCCTCCTGTAG
Organism: Clostridia bacterium; assembly: GCA_009930125.1. Taxonomy (GTDB): domain Bacteria; phylum Bacillota; class Clostridia; order Clostridiales; family Clostridiaceae; genus Proteiniclasticum. The sequence goes on from RZYZ01000074.1 coordinate 8,866, forward strand.
GACCTGCAATCCCTGTAGTCACAAGGCAGATTTCAGCTCCGGTCCTTTCATGAAGACCCTTCGCCATCTCTCTGCAGGTTTCCTCACTGACTGCGCCGTGGCTTTTCAGTGTCTCTTCCTTCACCCCCAGATATTTCACCTTGGATTCGTTGCTGTAGGTCACGAAGGTCTCCGCCAGCACCTTGGACATGCCGCCTTCATAGCCCAGGAGCCTGGATGCGATCATGCCTCCGGTGACGGATTCCGCAATGGCAATGGATCTGTCATGCTCCACCAGTTCTCTTCCGATGACATCCTGCAGCGTATCCTCATCCGTGCCGTAGATGTATTCTCCGATCCTATTTCTGATCTCCTCTTCCACAGGTGCAATCATTGCTCTGGCCTCCGCTTCCGTAGCTGCCTTCGCCGTGATTCTGAGAATCGCTTCCCCGTCCTTGGCATAGGGCGCCACAGTAGGATTTTTGCTCTCATCCAGAAGATCCTTCACCCTTGTGGCCATATCCCATTCTCCAAGACCGATGCATCTCAAGGTTTTGGAGATGATGGTATGGTCCATGAACTGCATGAGAAAAGGCTTCACCTTGTTCTCGAACATAGGGATCATTTCCTTTGGTGGTCCAGGCAGATTGATGATGAACCTGTTGTTTTCACCGGGAATGATGCATCCTGGCGCTGTTCCGTTGGGATTGTCCAGAACGATGGCCCCTTCCGGAAACATGGCCTGTTTCTGATTGCCATTGGCCATGGCTCTGTCATTGTGCTTGAAGTAGGACAGGATCACTTCATAGGAAGGTTCATGCAGAACAAGCTCTTTTCCAAGAACCATTCCGGA
>RZYZ01000342.1 GCA_009930125.1 Clostridia bacterium
GGTTTGATATGATCCATGTGAGCTCTGGAGGTCTTGATGCGAATCAGCAGATTACTGTTTATCCGGGATATCAGGTGAAGTTCTCGGAAGTGATCAGAGAGAAGTGCCAGATTCCTACGATTACCGTAGGACTGATCACGGAAGTTGGACAGGTGGAAGAGATTCTACAGAATGACCGGGCGGACCTGGTTGCACTGGGCAGAATCCTTCTGAGAGATCCTTTTGTGCTGATCAATCAGGGACAGGGCATCATAGCACCTCTTTTCGCATACAGAAGAGGGTTTCATGTGAACTGGGCGGAAAGAAACAGAAAGTAGAAAGGCGAGTGATGTATTTTGCTTGTCCTGGCGTGTTGATGCAATCTGAGCCTATGGGGGGAGAAACAGATGAAACAGTCCGATCAGGTTTCCTTTGAGATGATCGCGAAAAATGGCGCTGCCAGATCTCTTTTTCTGGAAGCCATAAATGAAGCGAAGAAAGGGAAATTCAAAGAAGCCGCAATACTCATGGAAGATGGAGAAGCCATGCTTCTTGAAGGGCATGCGGTTCATGGGGAGCTTATCACGCAGGTTGCACGGGGAGAGTCTGTGAAAATGGATCTGCTTCTTGTCCATGCGGAGGATCAGATGATGGCCGCTGAGATGTTCAAACTGCTGGCGCGTGAATTCATAGAACTCTACAGTAGAATAAAATAGTGAAGACCAATTGGTCATGAATGAGAAAGCGATCCGGATCAGTCCGGATCGCTTTTCAAGATGGAGATGAAAGGAAGAGTATGGAACTGAAGAATCCGATACCTGGACATAGAGCGGAAAAAGAGGAGAATGGATTTCCTGAAGATTTTCTGTTCGGCAGCGCATCCGCGGCCTATCAGGTGGAAGGTGCATACAAGGAAGACGGCAAAGGAGATTCCATCTGGGACAACTGGGTGAGAATGGATGGAAAAACCTATCAGGGAACCAACGGAGATGTGGCAGCAGATCACTATCACCGGTTCAGAGAAGATGTGAGACTTATGAAAGAGATGGGGCTTAAGGCTTACCGCTTTTCCGTTTCCTGGGCGAGAATTCTTCCGGAAGGAAGAGGCCGGATTGAAAAAAAGGGACTGGATTTCTATCATCAGCTCATTGATGAACTTCTCGAGCATGATATTGAACCTGTTCTTACGATATACCATTGGGAGCTTCCCCAGACACTGCAGGATGAATATGGCGGATGGGAATCCAGACGGATCATTGATGATTTCACCGAATATGCAAAAGTGCTTTTCGAAGCCTTCGGTAAGAAGGTGAAATACTGGATTGTGCTGAATGAACCCAATATATTCACCCAGCTGGGCTATCTTCTGGCGCTTCATCTCGATGAACAATCCGTGATAACCGCCACGGGCAACACACAGACACAAGTCCGGCACGCCTTTTCGCACGCCTTCGGCCTTGAGTTTCTTCCCAACGATGACGTTCCTGTCGCCACCATTCGGCACGGCAAACAGCATCCCGAGTTCCGGCCACCTGCCCTTGTGCATCTCCACCAGGCGCATCAGGGCTACTTGTTCTTCGTGTTCTGTCATTTGACCCCCACGCAGAACGGCAACACCAGCCGCTTATCATCTTCGGCAAAACGCGCTTCTAAATCATGAACGGTGTCGTATCCCTTAAATCCCCTGTTATGTTCCAACGCTGCGTCCCACTCCAGCATTTTTGCCCACAAGTCTGGGAAGTGCTTTCGCACCTTCTGCATGTCGCCCATGCGTTTTAGCGGACAGCAGAAGCAGGAAACCCTTTTAAAAATCCCGTACAGCCCGCCCCAATCAAACCCGTGCTGCTGGCAAATCTCTAGGGCCGTCGGTTCGTCAATATCCCACTCAATCAGGGGATAACTGCACGGATATTTTGAGTTATCCTTGACGCGGTGTGCTTCATCTGCGGCGATTCCGACACATGAAATAGGGTTCTCAATATTGCGCAGATACTTGTTGATCTCTTCGACCTTCTGCCGCG
>RZYZ01000075.1 GCA_009930125.1 Clostridia bacterium
CTGATGACGGTTTCGTCATCTCCATAGACATCATCCCCCACAGGGGCAGTGGCCATGAGCTGTCTCATTTTTTCGGTGGGATGGGTGACGGTGTCGCTTCTTAAATCGATTTTTTCCATACGTTACTCTCCTATAATTCTATTTTGCAGGATCTTCAGGAACAGATTGGCGATGGCAACCTTGGGAGCTGCCAGTTCCAATGCCTTGAATGCCTTTGAATCCAGTTCTTTGAAAATGATTCTTTCTTTGAGCGGCAGTCTGCTGGTGCCTCTTACGACCTCGCGGACGGCCCTTAGGATCTCATCCAGAAGTTCTCCCTGATGGGCATAGATCTTCGCATTGTCGATTCTGAGCACTTCAGCAGTGATTTCAAGCCCGGACAGGGTGAGGGAATAATCTTCCCGGAGCTTGTTTTCATAGTGCCCCAGAGTCTTATTGAGAAAGACCGGGCTCACCTCTCTTCTCAACTCTTTGATCTCTTCTGCGCTCAGCGAGTTCAGGAGCGTGAAATCATCCAGGGTTCTGAAGTAGTAGTGGTACCCGTGTGCTTTTCCGAAGGTCTTCAGGGTATCCAGATAACCGTAGGTCATGTTTTTCCTGATGGTTTCAGGATCTGGGAACAGTACGGAACCCAGAGGCATTTCAGATTTGATCTCCACCAGGTTATAAGGACCCTGTAGACTTTTCCAGTCGCCGAAGGTGTGCAGGTTCACTGCAATGATCTCCTGGTATCCTTTCTCGTAAAGAGGGAGTACCGGAATATTATTGTAGACGGCTCCATCTATATAGATTTCTCCCTCTATGGTGATTCTTTCGAAGGATGGATGGTTGGCGCTGGCGCCCACATATTCCAGAAGCTTTCCTTCAGGGATATCCTCCTTGAACAGCACCACCGGTTCACGGGTGCTGAGATTATAGGTGACGATCCCGAAATCGATGGGATTCTTCCGGATCACTTCCTCCTCAATGTGTTTGTTCAAAAGGTCCATGAGGATGTCAAAATCAAACCCTCTGTTCTTGATGATATCAGGAATGCTGATATCTTTAAACTTGATCAGAGAATCTCTGTTTAAGGATTTCCAGATTTCCTCCATGAGCTCCATATCACCCATGAGAAAAGAAGCGCCGTTGATGGCTCCGATGGATGTCCCTGCAATGGCGCCGATCTCTATATTCATTTCCTTCAGCGCCTTCAGAACCCCGATCTCATAGGACCCTCGGGAGCCTCCTCCGCCTAATGCCAGGCCGTACATGAACCCATCTCCTTTCTTCACTGTATTCTAACCATACAGCAGAACTCTTTCCAGAGTCTTTCCGTTACGTAAACTGTTTATTAATTTGCTGCTCTTCCAATGGATTCCCCAAAGAGCACTCTGGTCTCGATGCCATCTTGAGAGTGCAGCAGAAGATCCTCATCCATCCTGACCCGGTCCTTTTCTGCGAAAAGAATCAGGGTGGACCCTCCGAACCGGAAATAGCCCTTTTCGCTTCCACGCTTCACAGGAGTACAGTCCTTGTGGGTCTGGATGATGGTGCCGACATTGGTGGCGCCTACTTCCACAAAAAGAAGGGGACCGAAGTTTCTGCTGTCGAATTTCGTCACCGCTCTTTTATTTTCCACGTAGAGCCTGGGAATGGACTTCAGTGCCACCGGATTCACGGAGTAGTAGAGACCGTCCATGGTATGGGTCGGATGGGGAACCCCATCATCGGGAAAATGAAATCTGTGATAGTCCAGAGGATTGAGCCGGAAGATCATCATCGTGCCACCCTCATATTTTTCAGCCAGGGGCTCATTTAGAATCAGATCCTTCAGAGAATAGGTGAGTCCCTTCACCTGAATCACTTCCTCCACGTGAATATCCTGAAAAGCGAGCATTCTAGCGTCACAGGGACTGATGAGGATCTCATCTGACGCATCAAAGGGTCTGGCTTCGGGTTTCAGCTTTCTTGTGAAAAAATCATTGAACGTGACGAAATCCTCTTCGGCCTTCATGGATTCCTCCATATTGAGACCATGGTCCCTGATGAAGCCTCTGATCAGGCGCCTGGACCAGGGGGTATCCATGAGTCTGCCGTAGAGGTCAGAGAAGAACTTTCTCTTCACGAAATAAAGAAAAGGCTTCCCATAGGGTTTTTCATAGAGGAGCTTCAGAAGACTTCCTCCTACCACCTGTTCCTCTTTCATTCGTTTCTCTTTTCTGTCGTATACTTCAATCATTTCGTCGTAGCTCCTTAAAAAAATTCCTGAGCAGGGTTTCGGAGGCCTCATCATGCAGCCAGAAAGCTTCCACATGATGATCTCTTGGCGGAAGGTCATTGATGGACAAAGCGCTTCCGAAGGCACCCTCACGGGGCTCGATGGCTCCGATATGGATTTTTCCGATTCTTGATTTCCGGATCAGGGCGGAACACATGAGGCAGGGCTCCAGGGTCACGTAAAGCGTGCAGCCGGTAAGGCGCCAGGTGCCGAGTTTTTCGGCTGCTTCTCTGATGGCCATGACTTCCGCATGGCCAGAAGGATCGCTATTGCCTTCCATGTGATTTCTTCCTCTGCCGATGATCTCGCCGTCTTTCACCACTACGCAGCCCACGGGCACTTCATTTTCATCATAGGCCTTTTTCGCTTCCAGCAGGGCTTCCTTATAAAAATCCATCATCTTCTCTGCCGCTCTTCCTTTCCTGAACTGTGCTATGCACATCAGTTTTTCCATTAGAATCATTGTAATGGAAGTTGGGATTTTCCGCCACTAAAAGAAAAAGAAACCAGGAACCACATATGCTGTGATGCCTGGTTTGATTCTTTCTTTAAAGATCAGGGCCGGACTCTTCTTGCCACATCAATGAATCTGAACTTATCCGGACAGTGCCTGGACTGCGTGAACTGGAAAAGTTTCCCGGTTTCCAGATACACCAGTGAGTTCACCACAGCCACCACGTCATAGTCCTGAAGATCAAGATTTCGCTTGTCCTCTTCGGTGGCTTTTTCTATGATGATTTCCTTATGCGCATGTCCGATGGTAATGCCCAGTTCATTCTCGAAATATTCGTAGATGGACCCTTTGCAGACATCCTCTGTCAGCTCACCCACCACATCTTTGTAGAAGTAGTCCTTATCAAGGATCACTCGTCTTCCATCGATGACTCTCACACGGATGAGTTCCCAGATGTCCTTTAGTTCATTCTGTTCCACCGCATGCACGGGAAAAGCGGATTCCTTCAGGAGATGGAGCCGGACCACTTCTGTGTAATGGCTCTTCATGTTGGTCCGCTTTGCCATTTCCTTGAAACTGATGAGTCCTGCCACAGGAAAATCGAATCGGTTCATTTCAAGAACAAAGGACCCTTTTCCTTTGATCTTTCGGATATAGCTGTTGGCCGCAAGAAGGCCAAGGGATTTTCTTACCGTATCTCTGGAAAGATCATAGGTTTCCATCAGTTCTTTCTCCGATGGAAGCCTTTCTCCCGGTTTCAGGATACCTTCTTCTATATCTTTCTGTATTTTGTTATATAAAGCTGAGTACTTTGCCATTTCATATCACCCAATCCATAATACCACGATTATTTATGAGGCTCAATGCTTAATACCATGGTTTCGTAAGGTCTTACTGAAATTTTACCATTCTCCCAGCTGAGCGCATCATAATTTCCGAGAAGCACCTTGTAGTTTTCCGTTATGCCCTCAGGCAGTCCATGCTGTGCAGGGTCAAAATACACCTGTTCACCGTAGAAATTACTGATCACAAGAACGCGCTTCTTATCCAGGGTTCGCAGATAGGAAAAAAGCTTTTTATGATTCTTGCCGACCATCTCGTAGGAGCCATTCTGGATCACCGGATTTTCTTTCCTGAGCTGAATGAGTTTCTGATAATAGGCAAAGATGGAGTTTTCATCCTTCAGGTCCTTTTCTGCACTGACGCCTTCCTTTCTGCTGAAAGGAATCCAGGGCGTGCCCGTCGTGAAGCCATGTCCCTTGTCACTGTTCCAGAGGATTGGTGTTCTGCCATTGTCTCTGGATTTGGCCTGGAGAATCTTCAGGATCTTCTCTTCGTCAAGTCCTTCTTTTTTCAGGATATTGTAATAGTTGGTGCTCTCCACATCCCGGTATTCTTCAATGGACGTGAAATAGGCATTGGTCATGCCGAATTCTTCTCCCTGAAAGATATAGGGGATTCCTTTGAGCATATGCAGGGTGGTGGCCAGCATCTTTGCGGATTCTTTTGGATAGTTTTCATCATCTCCGAATCTGGACAAGGCTCTGGGCTGATCGTGGTTGCTTAAAAACAGCGCCATGTTGCCCCCGTGCTCATCCATTCCGGACTGCCAGTGGTCGAAAATATCCTTCAGCTCCTGGAAATCGAAATCCATAAGCGACCATTTGTCTCCCTCATCGTAATCCACCTTCAGGTGATGGAAATTAAAGACCATGCTGAGCTCATCCTCTTCGGGATGGGAATAGCGGACACAGTTTTCCAGGGTGGTGGAAGACATTTCACCGACGGTGATGGTGTCCTCCACTTGCCCGAAGCTCCTTCTGTTGAGCTCCTTGAGGTACTGATGGATTTTGGGGCCATCGGTGTAGAATCTTCTTCCGTCACCGATTTCATCATCCACGAATTCATCGGGTTTTGAGATGAGATTCACCACGTCGAAGCGGAATCCACTGACCCCTTTTTCCAGCCAGAAATTGACGATCTGATAAAGCTCTTCTCTGACCTCCTGGTTTTCCCAGTTCAGGTCCGCCTGGGTCTTGTCGAAGAGATGCAGATAATATTCATCGAATTCGGGCACGTATCCCCAGGCATTTCCTCCGAATTTTGAAATCCAGTTGGTGGGTGGACCCCCATCCTTCCCTTTTCTGAAGATGTAGTAATCCTTATATTTCGGATCTCCCTTCAATGCCTTCTGGAACCATTCATGATGGGTGGAAGTATGATTGAACACCATGTCCAGCATGATGCCCATGCCCCTCTTCTTCGCTTCGGAAATGAGATGTTCCAGGTCCTTGAGGGTTCCGAAGGAAGGGTCCACCTTGTAATAGTCGGCTACATCGTAGCCGTTGTCGTTCATTGGAGACACAAATACAGGAGTAAGCCAGAGGTAATCCACACCCAGTTTCTCCAGATAATCCAGTCTGCTCGTGATTCCAGGTATGTCCCCTAGGCCATCTCCGTTGGAATCCATGAAGGACTTCACATAGATCTGATAGATGACACTGTCGTTAAAATTCTTCAAGTTCTGTTCACTCCTTTCTTGCAGTTTCATTCATTTGTGCGTGTTTTTTAGAAATACTTCAGTTTAAAGTCCATCCCTTTGCCTTTCAGGATGCCCTTCTTGTCGAAGAAGATGGTGAGGACGAAGGGAACGACCACTGCGATGATCATGCACAGTACGAAGACCAGCATGTATTTCGGCTGAATGGACAGGAATCCAGGCAGACCACCGACACCGATGGAGTTTGCCATGACCCCTGAGCTGACCGATACGACCGCTGCGATGGCTGAACCGATCATGGCCGCCAGGAACGGATAGATGTACTTGATGTTGATACCGAACATGGCAGGTTCCGTGACACCCATGTAGCAGGAGATGGCTGCAGGAATGGAAATCTGCTGTTCTTCCTTGTCTCCACGATGGAGGTATACGATGGCAAGAACCGCGGAGCCCTGAGCGATGTTCGACAGCGCGATCATGGGCCAGAGATTGGTTCCGCCGAATTCATTCATGAGCTGAAGGTCAATGGCATTGGTCATGTGATGCAGACCTGTGATGACCAGCGGCGCATAGAGGAATCCGAATACGCTGGCGAAGAGCCATCCGAATGCGGAGGTGAGTCCGCCATAGACTACTGTGGAGATGGCGTCGCCGATGACCCATCCGATGGGGCCCAGGACGATATGCGCAAGAAGCACGGTGGGCACCAGGGCAAAGAACGGTACGAGAATCATGGACAGATACTCCGGTACGATCTTCTTGAAGAACTTCTCAAGATAGACCAGCGCGAATCCTGCCAGCATGGCTGGGATGACCTGTGCCTGATATCCGATCATATCCACTTTGGCAAATCCGAAATCCCAGAAGGGAACCTCTGCTCCGCCAGCAACACCATAGGCGTTCAGAAGCTGAGGAGATACCAGGGTAATACCCAGTACGATACCGAGAATCTGTGTGGTACCGAACTTTCTGGCCACGGACCAGGTGATGCCTACGGGAAGGAAGTGGAAAATGGCTTCTCCGATGATCCACAGGAAGTGATTGACACCAGCCCAGAACTGATACTGGGAGACGATGGTATCCACGCCGCCGTTTAAGATCGGTACTGCTTCAAGAAAATTTCTAAAACCTAAGATAAGACCTCCGACAACCAGTGCGGGAATAAGTGGAGCAAAGATTTCTGCAAGATTTGCCAGCACCCTCTGAGCGAAATTCATGTTGCTCTTGGCGGACTGCTTCACGGCATCTTTGGATACGCCTTCAATACCGGATACGACAGCAAATTCATTGTAGAAGTTGGCCACATCGTTGCCGACGATGACCTGGAACTGGCCTGCCTGGGTGAAGCTTCCCTTCACGCTTTTCAGGGCTTCAATTTTTGGGATGTCGGCTTTTTTCGGGTCCACCAGAACAAAACGCATTCTGGTCACACAGTGGGTGACGGCGGAAATGTTATCCTTGCCTCCAACGAGTTCGAGCATCTTTTGAGCATCTTCAGTGTACTTTCCCATGTTAATCCTCCTTTTTTCTCAGCCTATGTTACAAATCTTCACAACTTGTACGTATAAGCTATATTACTAGAAATACAACCTGTACGTATAGGTTTGTCAATACGTTTACAATGGAACCCGGTATTATTTATAAAACGTTTACAACATGATAAGATATTTAGTTTCAATGAAAAAAGGAATCCCTAAGGATTCCTTACTGTGCTTGCGCAGGATGGGTTTTCATGATCATCTTGATTTTCTTGATACGGTTCTTGTCCACTTCCTCCACGATGAATTTGATGCCATCTGTTTCGATGACTTCACCGTTTTCAGGAAAGGTTCCAAGGATGCCGATGAGATAGCCGCCGATGGAATCGAATTCTTCTGATTCGATATCCGTTCCGATGTTGTCATTGAGATCGTCCAGACGATAGGATCCTGAAACCATATATTCGTTTTTATGGATGGTCTCGATGTCGGTCTCCCGGTCTTCATCGAACTCATCATCAATTTCTCCGACGATTTCCTCGAGAAGGTCTTCTATAGTTGCGATACCCACTGTACCGCCATATTCATCCAGAATGACGGACAGATGGGTTCTCGTCCGCTTGAGTTCCTTGAAGAGTTCTGGAATCCTCTTGAATTCATAGGCATAATAAGGTTCCCTGATGTATTTTTTCAGATTGAAGTTTTCCTTCTCTTCATCGGAAATGAAGAGGAGATCCTTTACGTTGAGCACACCAATGATATCATCGATGTCTTCCTTGTAGACAGGGAATCTGGAAAACTGTTCCTTCGTGATGATTTCTTTGATCTCCTCATAATCCGCTTCCACATCAATGGCGATGATATCGACTCTCTGGACCATGACGTCCTTCACCTGAAGATCTCCGAAGTCGAAGATGTTGAATACCATCTCCTTTTCTTCCTCTTCAAATACGCCTTCCTCACTGCCCACATCCATCATGGTTTTCAGTTCAGCTTCTGTGACGAGGGGATGACCCTGGTTGATGTTCCCGCCGAAGAGCTTGATGATGGCGGAAGCGATGCTGTAGAAAATGATGACGAGGGGGGTCAGAAGAACCATGAGAATACCGACAGGTCTGGAATAGGCCATGGCGACTTTCTCGGCATACTGTGTAGCAAATGATTTCGGGGTGATTTCACCGAAAATAATGATGACAATTGTCAGAATGGAAGTGGCAATTGCCGTTGCGCCTACACCGAATCTGTTGATGGCTACGAGGGTAGCCAGGGCGGAAGCGAAGATATTCACGATGTTGTTACCGATGAGTAGTGTACTGATGAGCTTTGACGGATTGTCAATGAGCCTTAATGTTCTCTTTGCTCTGTGGTTTCCTTCTTCGGCAAAGTGCCTGATCTTCATTTTGTTCACTGCTGTGAAGGCTGTCTCCGCAGAGGAAAAAAAACCGGAAAGAAAAACCAGTATGATCAGTAAAAAAATCTGCCACGAACTCGGGTCCAAAATAAATCAACTCCTATAAATCTGTATTTTTTTGTGCTTAATAATAAGTAATTATAGCAAATAAACAACTAAAGATAAAATAATTTCAGAAATTTGGGAATTGATGGGGCAATAATGATAAAATATGTGAAAAGAGCAAAGGTGGTATGACTTTTGATATACATTATCATAGGACCTTCCGGGTCCGGAAAAACGCTTGTAGGAGAATATCTGAAGGAAAAAGGGATACATGAGCTGATCTCTCATACCACAAGAAGACCAAGACCGGGAGAAGTGGAGGGAACCGCCTATCATTTTGTGGAGGAGGCCGTTTTCCATGCCACGAAGAAGGTGGAGGAGAACTTCTACGCAGGAAATTATTATGGGGTGTCTCTGGACGAAGTCCTGAAAAAGACCAGGGATGGAGATGTCTTCGCCGTCACCGATATCAACGGGGCAAAGGCATTTAAGAAGAAGTACGGGGATGCTGTGAAGGTGATCTATGTGGAAAGCGCGCCACGAAAACTGCGAGCACGCATGAAAAGAAGAGGAGACAGCAGGGCATCCATCCGGAGAAGAATCGACGCCTACAGAAAGAACAAGGAAGCGGGGCAGCGTTTCTATGCAGATATCATATTGGATAATAATTATTCCAGAAAAACCCTCTCGGCAAAGGTGGATCATGCATTGAAAGTGCTGCATCACAGCCGTGGAAAAACCAAGAGAATGCTTATGGCGTCCAAGAAGAGCAGTCAGGAGAAATCCTCGAAAAGCCTCAGAATCTGACAATATTTATCACGTGTTCGATAAAAGTTTAACCTCTGTTTACAATATGCAGGAAATATTCTGCTACCATGGAAGTAGATTGGAGGCGAAGTAGTGATGGGTAGTTTAATCAAGTCCATATTGTTCATGATGGCACTCAGTACAGGCCTGTCACAGACAGTGTCTGCCAGTGAAGAAGTAACCAAGGCATCCATAGGAAATGCATCGGATGTCTACTTTCAGGCATTCTGCGCCGCCATGGCCACGTTACTGGTGGTATTTGTTTTATGGGCAATCATATTCAGACCAAAATTTAAGAGTTCCACAGAATAGATTTAAAGCTGAGTTAATAATCTTCCATTAGAATGAAGCCTGAGCAGTCAGGTTTTTCTTTTTTTGCACAGGTTTTTCACATCATCGTGATATTCTGATGAAAACGGCGAAAGAACTGCTATAATGAAGTGAATACATACCAACGGGTGAATGAATTGGAAGATAGATTAAGATTTCATGGCAATGAAAGAGTAAAAAGAATACAGGAAATCAGACGCAGAAATCGTCGCAGACGACGATTATGGCTGGGACTTCTCATCACGATTCTCATTGTGGTCACAGTGACACTACTGGACCGCAACGGTCTTTTTGAGATGTTCTTCAATAAAAGAGTGAGCTATGCTGGCAACACGGAATATACGGAAATGGTATCCGAGGATGGAACGGCATCCAGAGAAGACCTTGTT
>RZYZ01000076.1 GCA_009930125.1 Clostridia bacterium
CACTACTATTTTTGCGCAAAAAAATAAGCCTCTGTCAAAACAAGAGGCCTTAGTATAAAATTAAGTCAAAGAACTATCGCGAAGCGATTTTGTTCAATAGAGAAAGAGTGAAATTCGTCTTTTGGAGGTTGTCATGGAAAGCCTGAATATCAGCATCACCAATTTTGAAGGTCCATTCGATCTCCTTCTGCATCTGCTTAAAGTGAACAAGATGCAGATCCAGGAAATCAGGATTTCAGAAATCACCAGTCAGTACCTCAATTATCTCCATAGCATGCAGGAGCTGGACCTTGAAATCGCATCGGAATTTCTTCTGATGGCGTCTACGCTTCTGGAGATCAAATCCAGGGAGATGCTTCCCAAACATGAGGAGGAAGTGGACGAAGAGGAACTGAAGGAAAAACTTGTGCTTCGTATCGAAGAATATGAGGCGTTCAAGAAGATTGCGGAGAATCTGGCAGAGCTCTTCAATAAAGATCTCTTCATATTCACAAAGAGAGCGGAAACCATCGCCCAGGATGAGGTGCCGCTGGAAGACCTTCTCAGTGGTGTGACCATGGACAGCCTGTATATAACCTATAAGAGTCTTATGAACAGGCAGAAAGAAAAGGTGAACAGAAGCTTCATCAGAACGAAAACCGTGGAAAGAGAAGAGTTTAAGATCGAGGATAAAATGGAAGAGCTCGAAAGAATTCTTCTTGGAAATCAGCGGGTGAATTTTTCGAATCTGCTTCTGAAAATGAAATCAAAAGCGGAATGCATCGTGTTCTTTCTGGCCATCCTTGAACTATCAAGAAATCATCGGATAAGGGTTTCCCAGAATAATGTTTTCTCGGAAATCATCATAGAAAAAGGGGTAGAAAATGGAAGATAATTTATTTACGGTTTCCGGAGTGGAAGATCCTTTCGATATGGAGAGCTATGTCAGCGCATTGGAAAGCATTTTATTTGCAGCAGGGGATGCGGTGAAGAAAAAAGATCTCATGAGAATCATGGGTGTCAGTGAAGGTGATCTGGAAGATATCATCGAATCCTATGTGGATGAGCTGAAGAGCAGGAAAAGGGGAATCAGACTTCTGATTCTGGAAAACAGGATTCAGCTTGGTACGAAGGAAAACAATACACCTTATCTGAAAGAGCTTCTCGGTGTCAATGAAAGACAGAGTCTGTCCAAGGGAGCTCTTGAATGTTTGTCCATCGTCGCCTTCAAACAGCCTGTGACACGTGTGGAAGTGGATGAAATCAGAGGTGTGAACAGCGACTATGTGATCCAGAAACTTCAGGAGAAAGGCCTTATCAAAGTCATAGGGCGAAAAGAAGCCCCTGGAAGACCAAAGCTTTATGGAACCACAGATGAGTTTCTCATACAGTTCGGTTTCAGTTCTCTTAAAGAGATGAAAGAGGGGAATCCGATTCCGGAGCGGATCATTGAAAAAGATGAAAAGAAGAAAGCGCTGGAAGCAGAAGAGATAGAACTGTTTGAAGAAGAAGAATAAAGCACAGCAGGAAAGCTCCATGAATTCATCTGAATTCATGGAGCTTTTAATGTATATGCATGGAGCGTCATCTGTTCTGCTGATTGGCAGCTGGACTGAAGAGAGAAGACCAGTCGGAAAATTTCTCATGATATTCCTTGAAGAAACTGAGTCTTACTCTGCAGTGACTTTCCAGAGACTTATAAAGCTTCTCAGAAACCAGATGAGGATTCTGGCCCACCACATCCATGATCATCAGTCTGGTGCATTCTCTTATGATTCTCTTGAGGGTTTCTTCTTCAGGGGTGTATAGGGTGTACTTATCCAGGACCTTGCTGATGTAGCAGAGCACTTTGATGATTTCCCTGTCGTAGATCTCTTCCTGATGCTTTATGCTGAAGAGGGTCCAGTGATTGTCTTTCCGGTCACAATCAATATCCTGAAGATCGTCCAGAAGCTGAAGGAAAGCACCATAACCGAAGGAAAAGTGCATTTCCGTTTCAGACAGTTCACCTTTGCACAGAAAACCGTCCGCTAGGACCGAAGCTCCACCTTTGTAGAAACTGATGGGCAGCAGTATATTGGGTGAAAGCTTTCTCGGATTGTTCTGAGATAAGCTGAGGACCTGAGCATCCTGAATCATGAGAAGACTCTTATACACATTCGGATGGGTCTCTCTTTCATACTGCAGTTCTATATTATGGATCATCTCGAAAATTTTCGACTCCTCGTGAGAAACATCAGAGGGGCAGATACCTTCGAGAACAAGCTGGAGTCTTTCATTGAAAGCTTTCTTATCCGAGAGTCTGATATCTGGATCATCGAGAAGATTATCCGTGTATGGATACAGCATGCTGTAAGAGAAGATGGAAGAGGTCATCTGAACATCCATGTCAAACAGGAGCTGCAGGGAATTCATGATCCATACATTTCTTACAGCCTGAAACAGATCTGTGAAGTTCAGGGAACTGTCGTGTTCTTGAGCCTTGCTGAAGAAGGATTCAGTGGATTCCAGGTAGCCTTTTCTGATGAATGAGCCCAGGAACGGTTCATCAAAGAAGATTTTCTTCTTGTCCATCTCTTCCGTCAGTTCCAGAAACAGGAATCGGATTTCCTCTTTTTCTTCCTGCGTCATATCATCAGTCACCCTGTTACTGAAAGGCTCTATTTTCTTCATGAATCTTTCTATGATCCTTTTCGCATCTTTCTCATGAACAAGTTTCTCAAAAAGGGATACTTTTTCCAGATTCTCAAATGGATTTCCAGAAGACTCTGCAAAATCCTCCAGTGATGTTTCTATGAGCAGACGATGGTCAAGTTCTTCTTTATATACATCCATCTGATGTACCCTCCTTTCATTGACTCAGTGGGAGACTTCTCTAACCTGATGTTCTTTATCAATTTATATCAGATAAATGTGAAAATCATATTAAAATCATCCATATAATTCTCTGAAGTTCACGATCTCCAGGGATCTGTATGAAGATATTAAACTTCAGTGTAGATGTTCAGCGATTTGGTAAGCTCACGTTGAATCGTGAAGGGTGTGTTGCGAATAAGAGTTAACATAATATAAATTATGGTTGATTGTTTTATTGTAAACTGAATCATACCTTTTGCTCATAAATAGAACCTGCTACATAAAAAAATACACATAATGTGTTCAAGAGGATATAATAAACGTAACGATACTATTTTGGAGGATGGAGAATGGAAGGCAATAGAGACGATCTGATGCGGATCATACAAAGCAGATATGCAAAACTCAGCAAAGGACAGAAACTGATTGCAGAATTTATTCTGAAACATTACGATAAAGCAGCATTCATGACGGCATCAAAGCTTGGAGAAAGTGTGGGGGTTAGTGAATCCACTGTCGTGAGATTTGCCAATGAATTGGGTTATGAAGGATATCCTGAGCTTCAGAAATCACTGCAGGATATCGTTAAGGTTAAACTTACCACCGTTCAGAGACTGGAGCTGACAAACAGTCTTGTGAATCCGGAAAATGCACTGAAGGGTGTCCTGAAGGCTGATATGGAGAATATCCGTGCAACACTAGAAAAAATCAACGATCGGACATTTGAAGAACTGATCAACGCAATATTTGATGCAAAGAATATCTACATTATTGGTCTTAGAAGTTCCAATACCCTCGCGGATTTTCTTGCATTCTATCTGAATCTTTTTCTGGATAATGTACGCTCGGTGCATCAGGGATACAGCGATATTTTTGAGCAGATGATCAAATTAGGGGAACAGGACCTGGTCATTGGCATTGGCTTTCCAAGGTATTCCCAGAAAACCATCGAAGCACTGGATTTTGCGAAAACCAGAGGAGCAAAGGTTGGAGTGATCACGGACAGTCTTCTCTCTCCACTTGCTTCCAGAGCGGATTACAGTCTGATTGCCCAAAGCAACATGGCTAGTTTTGTGGATTCACTGGTGGCCCCATTAAGCGTGATCAACGCGGTGATCGTTTCTGTAGGGATGAAGAGAAAAGAACATGTAGGAGAAATTTTCGGTACCTTGGAAGAAATATGGAAGAAGCATGATATTTTCAATTAGCCTTCGATCGTTCCGGCATATTTACTCTGATAGATATCACTAATATTGAATGAATATATATTCGTTACAGTTTTGACAAAATATTGATTTTGCCTGAAAACTTTAGCAGAAAAGGTTTTTCTTAAATAAATTCAGGAAAAACTGGGACTATCTTTAAGGATGTAAAGGTTTTTATAATAAGTTAGTAAAGTTCGTTAAAGGGATGAAAAACCCGATGTTTCATTGTAAAATAGACATGTAACGTATAAAAAACAAATACTTTTACGGTAAAAGAAATTTGGGGGTAAAAAATGCTAAAGACAATGTTAAGTTCCACTGAGTACATTGAAAAGGTAATGAATGATGTCAGAGAGAAAAATGCTCATGAACCAGAATTCATTCAAACTGTTGAAGAAGTTCTTCCAACTCTTAAGCCTGTTCTTGAAAAATACCCAGAGTATATGGAAAAGAATCTGTTAGGTAGAATTGTAGAGCCAGAAAGACAGATCATGTTTAAAGTTTCCTGGGAAGATGACAACGGTGATGTGCATGTGAACAGAGGATTCAGAGTTCAGTTCAACGGAGCCATAGGACCTTACAAAGGTGGACTTAGATTTCATCCATCTGTAAATCTTTCCATCATGAAATTCCTGGGATTCGAACAGACATTCAAGAATTCACTCACAGGACTTCCAATAGGTGGAGGTAAGGGTGGATCAGATTTCGACCCTAGAGGAAAATCAGACAGCGAAATCCTTAGATTCTGTCAGAGCTTTATGACAGAGCTATACAGACATATCGGACCAAACGTAGACGTTCCAGCTGGGGACATCGGTGTTGGTGCTAGAGAAATCGGATACCTTTTCGGGCAGTACAGAAGAATCAGAGGGGCATTTGAGAACGGCGTATTCACCGGTAAGGGTATTCCTTACGGCGGATCACTTATCAGACCTGAAGCGACCGGATTCGGTATTGTATACTTCTGTAATGAGATTCTCGAACACAATAATGACACGATGGTTGGCAAGACCATTGCTTCCTCAGGATTCGGAAATGTTACATGGGGTGTCTGCAAGAAGGCTACTGAATTAGGTGCAAAGGTTGTAACCCTGTCCGGTCCAGATGGATATGTTTATGATCCAGATGGTGTAGCGACAGAAGAGAAGATCAACTACCTGGTGGAAATGAGAAATTCTGGTAGAGACAAGGTGAAGGATTATGCGGATAAATTTGGCGTAGAGTTCTTTGCTGGTGAAAAGCCATGGGGCAGAAAAGTTGATATCGTTATGCCTTGCGCAACACAGAATGATATCCATATCGAACATGCCAAGATGATTGTTGAAAATGACATCAAGTATGTCTGTGAAGGCGCCAATATGCCTTGCACGAACGAAGCAGTATCCTATTTCCTTGAAAAGGGACTGATTGTCGGACCATCCAAGGCTGCAAATGCCGGTGGTGTTTCCGTATCAGCGCTTGAAATGTCCCAGAACAGTATGAGACTGTCCTGGACAGAAGAGGAAGTGGATGCGAAGCTGCATCAGATCATGAAGAATATCCATAAGAATGCTATGGATGCTGCCGAGTTCTACGGATTCGGTTACAACCTGGTGGCTGGTGCGAATATCGCAGGATTTGACAAGGTGGCAAAAGCCATGGTGGCACAGGGACGTTACTAATAGAATAAACTTTACCATTAAAGGCTTGCATACATGCAGGCCTTTAATCTATTATGAAAGAAGATTACAGGAGAATCAGGTGAACCTGATTCCATAAGGACGTGAATATATGAATGTACTGGTTATTGGTGGTGGACCTGCCGGGATGATGGCTGCGATTAAAGCAGCAGGGAAAAATCATCATGTGGTGCTTCTGGAAAGAAATGAAAAACTCGGGAAGAAGCTGTTCATTACGGGCAAAGGCAGATGCAATGTGACAAACAGCAGGGACATCAGTGATTTTTTTGAATTCATTCCCAGAAACAGAGAGTTTCTGTATAGTGCTCTCTACACTTTTACCAATGAACATCTGATGAGTTTTCTTCAGGCTAAAGGATTGCCTCTGAAAGTGGAAAGGGGAAACAGAGTGTTTCCTGTTTCTGACAAATCCTATGATGTCATCGAAGTGCTACGAAAGGAACTGTATGAGCGGAAAGTTGACGTGCGTCTTCACACAAGAGTTGTGGATGTGGTTCTGGAAGGGAATACGATCCGCTCACTTGTTACAGACAAGGGGACGTTCACAGCCGACTGGTATATTTTTGCTGGAGGCGGGAGTTCTTATTATGGTACGGGTTCTGATGGAAGCCTTCATAAGCTCATCGAGAAAGCAGGGCATACCATTACTCCATTAAAACCGTCGCTGATTCCACTGGTTTTAAGAGAAGGCTTTCCGAAAGAACTGCAGGGGCTCAGCCTGAAGAATGTCAGGTTTACCCTGAAAGAAGGAAAGAAAGAACTGTTTACCGAAATAGGCGAAATGCTGTTTACTCATTTTGGGGTCAGTGGACCTCTGGTGCTTTCCGCGTCTGCCTACTATAAGGGAGGAGATGCTGTTGGGAGCATCGACTTCAAACCGGGACTGGAACTGAAGGAACTGGACAGCAGACTTCAAAGGGATTTCACGAAATATCAGAACAAGGATTACAAGAACTCCCTGACCGATCTTCTGCCATCCAAACTGATTCCTGTCATTGTGGAAATATCCGGCATCGATCCGGATAAGAAATGCAACAGCATCACCAAGGAGGAAAGGATGAATCTTGCAAGGCTCCTGAAAAACTTCGTCGTGCATATCAATGGAACCAAATCGATCAATGAGGCAATCATCACAAGAGGTGGTGTGAAGGTCACGGAAATCGATCCAAGTACAATGAAGTCGAAGATCATTTCGAACTTATCCTTTGCGGGAGAAATAATCGATGTGGATGCAGTGACAGGAGGATATAATCTGCAGATCGCATTTTCAACAGGGTCTCTGGCAGGTGAGAGCGTATGATTGCCATAAGGGGAGCCATCACGATTACAGAGGATACACCTAAACAGGTCAAGGATGCAACAATTGAGCTGCTGAGTGAAATAATCAGCAGAAACCATCTGATACAGAAGAAAATGGTATCGGTACTTTTCACTGCCACGTCAGATATTGTGAGTGCCTATCCAGGAAGATTTATGCGTGAAGGATTGGGTATTCATGATGTGGCGATTCTTCATTTTCAGGAAATGAATGTGCAAGGATCCCTTCCACTATGCATCCGAGTGCTTATTCATTATAATGATGATATTGATGTATATCCTGTCTATTTAAGAGGCGCAAAATCACTCAGACCGGATCTGGAGAAACATCAGTAATCAGGAAAGTGGATATTAAAGTGGATATTGCCGACTATGTAGGTAGAAAATGTAGCTAAAAAAACTAAAATAGAGTATAATATTTAAGGTAACGTTTATGTGTGATTGTTTTTGTATTTGTACTTTTTATGAATAACGGGAACAACTAGTGAAGAGTCTTTTTATCACTTCACTATTTGTGTTATAATTTGGTATGTGAAGACAATTGTACAGGTATAGGAGAGAAATGAGAGAAGTAATTCGTGCAAAGAACTCCGGCTTCTGTTTTGGAGTGGAACGTGCAGTTCATGAATCATTCGGCTTTATCAATTCTGATGGTAGAATTGTCACATTGGGGCCACTGATTCATAATACTGACGTGACAAAAAAACTCACTGAAAAAGGAATCAATGAAATTTCGATTGATGAAATTCCATCACTCAGTGAACAGGACACAGTCATAATTAGAACTCATGGAGTTTCCATGGAGGTCTATGATGAACTAAAGGCAAGAAAAGTGGAAATCATAGATTTAACTTGTCCTTTTGTTATAAATATTCAGAAGAAAGTCAGAAAGTACCACGGCGAAGGGTATAAAATCGTAATTCTAGGTGACGAGAACCATCCAGAAGTCATCGGAATCAACGGTTACTGTGAAAACAGTGCTTATATCACGAAAACCGGGAATTTGGATATTCCTCTGAAAGGCAAGGTTTGCGTAGTCGCCCAGACTACGGAAAAACAAGCCAACTGGATTAAGCTCATAAACAATATTGCTGGCACATCGAAGGAATTTATCGCTTTCAATACAATCTGCAAAGCGACGGAGGACAGACAGAAGTCTGCTGAAGAACTTTCCCGAGAAGTGGATGCGATGATTGTTATAGGAGGAAAATCCAGCTCCAATACAACAAAGCTCTACGAAATTTGCAAAAGAAATTGTGACCTGACTTTTCATATTGAAAATGCGAAGGATCTGGAAGCGATTAAGGAAAAAATTAAATATGCAGTGAAAGTAGGGATAACTGCAGGTGCATCCACACCAGAATGGATAATTAAGGAGGCAATGGAAAACTTATGATGGATAACAACAACATCGAAAACAACGAAAATGAAATGTCAATGCAGGATTTAATGGATCTTTATGACAAGCCTGTGAGAATCGGCCAGATCATAAAGGGAAAAATCATTCAGCTTGATGATAAAGAAGCTATAGTTGCATTAGTAGGCGCTAGCCATGACGGAAAACTGGTCATCGAAGAAGCTACTACAGATTCTGAAGGAAATCTTACAGATGTTCTGGAATTAGGACAGGAGATTGAAGCAAAAGTGATCAGAAGACCACAGGAAAATGATTCATTCTTTATCCTATCTATGGTAGAAATGCATAGAGAAGAAGCACTTAAAGATTTAAGAGCAGCATTTGAAAACAATGAAACCATTAAGGTTAAAGTGAAGAATGATGTTAAGGGTGGTGTTGTTGCAACATACTTAGGCCAGAGAGTCTTCATCCCAGCATCACATCTTGAACTGCATTCTGTTAGAGATCTTTCAGTATACAGAGATCAGGATCTGGATGTAAACATCATTGAAATTGAAGAGAAGAGAGGCTCAACAAGAATTGTAGCTTCAAGACGTAAGAAACTTCAGGAAGACAGACAGTTACAGGAAGCAGCAGCTTGGGAGAACTTTGAAGTGGATCAGGTTCTTGAAGGAACAGTTGAAAGACTTACAGACTTTGGAGCATTTGTTAATGTTAATGGAGTGGATGGACTTCTTCACGTTTCAGAGATTTCATATGGCAAGGTTGGAAAGCCAAGCGATGTGCTCAAAGTCGGTGATGAATTGAAGGTCAAGATCATCGCTCTGGACAATGAAAGAAAGAGATTATCACTGAGTCTTAAGGCTTTGGCTGAGAATCCATGGAACAGAATTGAAGAGAAGTACCCTGAAGGAAGCGTAGTATTAGGTAAAGTAGTCAGATTCACAGATTTCGGTGCATTCATTGAACTTGAACCTGGCGTGGATGGACTTGCCCATATCTCACAGCTTTCCCATCAGAGAGTGGAATCACCTTCAGAAGTTCTGACCATCGGTGAAACGATTAAAGTCAAGATTCTGGATTCATCAGAAGAAAACAAGAAAGTATCACTAAGCATCAAAGCTATAGAATAGTCCGTTAAAAGTCTCAGGGTTTTCCTGAGACTTTTTTTATTGACTTTAGTCTGTTGAGCTCGCAAAGCGTGCGAAACAATAAACCACCCGCTATGCGGGTGCGGAAACGGTTGTTATACAAAAAAACCACCATTC
>RZYZ01000343.1 GCA_009930125.1 Clostridia bacterium
GTGTGATGCTGACTTCGACTTCTACAGGGCCGGCCTGAATCCAGGTGATGAATTAAGGTACAGCATCCCAGAGAATCCTGATAAGCCAGGAACATTCCAGTGGGAAGCTTTGGATGATTCGACTGCCAAAGAACTAATCACTTCAACAGTTGCACAATTCGTAGATACTGAGATCTTCAGAATGCTTGAAGATGAACAAACACAAATCACACACAGAGTGAAGGCAAAGCTTACAGCAGCCTTACTATAAAGGCGGTGAATAGATATGGCTAATACTAATAACCTTGTGAAGCTTACAGGTTTGTGGAAAAGAAAGAGCAAGAAGGATGGCAGCCAGTACCTGTCAGGAAACCTGACACCAACAGCTACAATGATTGTGCTGCCAAACACACACAAGAAGACCGATAAAGAACCGGACTACATCGCTTTTGTGTCTGCACATCAGGCAAAGGCTAAACAGCAGCCTGAAGAAGATGATGAATTATGACCGTCAAAAAAGAAGTGGCCACTTCCAGCGTGGCCACCACTTTCTTAAATGAACTTCAGGCATTGACTTCTGGTTATATTATACTATGTGAAGGCAAAGAAAAGCTACAAACCTTCAAGAAGTATGCTGGAAGCTGCACACCTGATTCTTCGGTAAATGCTTATTACACAGTGAATCCCAGACATAAGCTGCCTGTTAATGGTGCAGGTAAGCTGACAGGTCAGGGAACTAAGGACCATATCAGAGAAGTGATAGCCTTCTATGCTGATGTTGAAGCTGGTCAGGATGGTCACAAGAAGGCTTCTTTCTATGCGAAAAAGGAAGAAGCACTACAGGCCATCCGAACTTTCAAATACAGGCCTTCCTTCATCATAGACAGTGGCCATGGCTTCCACTGTTTATGGCTATTCAAAGAACCTTACATAATCGGTGAAGATGTAGATCTTGAATACTATGAAGCCATGAACCGTGGAATCCAGAAGGTCCTGAAGGCAGACACTACAGCAGATGTGACAAGAATCTTGAGAGTGCCAGGAAGCTTCAATGTGAAAGATCCAGCACATCCGGTCAAGTGTGAGCTGGTCGATAATTCAGGTGCTAGATACAATCTGGAAGACTTTGAAGACTACATCACACCTGTGATTCTCGATGCTGCAGCGGTTGACTTCAACCTTAAGCTGGAAACGGTGAAGACTTCCAGAAAGAACCTATCACCAAGAATAAATAAGATCATCAGTGAAGGTGCAGATCCTTCTGATCCATCCAACACAGATAGATCTAGTTTGATCCAGACTGTAGTTGATGCGATGGTGGCCAAAGGCTACACCGACAATGAGATTTACACGGTCCTGACTGATAGAAGCCTGAAGATAAGTGAAAAGATCTTGACTGAGAAGAAAAGCGAACTGGCAAAGAAGCAATACATAGCACTGTCAATCAGCAAGGCCAGAACTTTCATTCAAGTCAAGCAGAAGGAAGCTGAAGCCACCACCGAAGAGATGAAGACCGGCCTTACAGTTCTGGGATATACCAAAGATCATAAGGTGATGTTCTGGCACAAAGGAACTATTCAAGAGTTTGAGCTGAAGAGAATCACACCTGATGACCTTTGCCTTCTTACTGGAAAGGATGAAATGACAAAGGAAACCTTCAATGAATTGAAGAAGTACATCAGGCAGCAGTGCAACTTCAAAGGTATTCTGAAGGAATCCTGCAGAATGAGAAATGGAGTCTGGAAGCTGAAGAATAGGTTTGTTATTGTGAGCGGTGAAGACATTCTGGAAATCAAGGACCTGCAGATCTGCACACTGGACACACCTGTTGTCGATGGAAGAATAGTTGAGTTTGAAGAGAAGTGGCTTAATATCGAGATCTTCCAGCAGGTCTTCAATGAAGCTTCACTGGATGAAGTCTATCAAGAACTGACTGACTACATCGGGAAGTGGCATTGGAGAGATCCGGAGATGGTGGCTTTCGTGGTGTCCTTTGTGA
>RZYZ01000344.1 GCA_009930125.1 Clostridia bacterium
GTGACACGGTGGATATCGATGAACTCGTCATCGTCTCCACCCTTTTCCCCTTCATACAGCCCTTCAGCCACAAAGAGGTGAATCATTTCATCACTGTAGCCTGGGGATGAAGCAAAGGCACCCAGAAATCTCAGATGCTCGCATTTATACCCGGTTTCCTCCTCCAACTCCTTCACCGCATTCTCTTCAGGAGTTAAATTCTTTTCCAGTTTTCCAGCCGGCAGCTCAAGAAAAGCTTCTTCCATGGGCTTTCTGAACTGTTTCACCAGCAGAATCTTTTCATTCTCATCCTTTGCCAGTATGCACACCCCTCCTGGATGCCGCACAATCTCACGGAACGTCTTCTTGCCATCTTCCAGCTTCACCTCATGGGTCTCCAGTTTGATGATTTTTCCGTCATACAGTTCTTTCTTTGAGAGGGTATCTTCAATGAATCGCATACGCTGTCTCCTTCTTTTGTAATGATAGAAAAAGACCCTGGGAGTTATCCGGGGTCTCTAAACGGTAGTCATATATTCATTTCTCTATTCAATTCTACTATAAAATCTCATGGATGATAAGTGGAGAAACCACGAATAGAAGAAATATTATGTAAAGTTATAATTTTGTTCACAATCCCAGTTCCTGAAGACTATTTCTATGATTCCTCACTGCTCTTGCGGAGTCTGAA
This sequence comes from Clostridia bacterium, assembly GCA_009930125.1. Classification (GTDB taxonomy): domain Bacteria; phylum Bacillota; class Clostridia; order Clostridiales; family Clostridiaceae; genus Proteiniclasticum. The sequence continues at coordinate 671 of RZYZ01000344.1, forward strand.
TTTGTCACTGATCAGTGCGATGAATTCGGAATTGGTGGGCTTTCCCTTTTCAAAATTCACATTGTATCCACTGATGTTGTTCAGGTTATCCAGATGGCCCCTGTTCCAGGAAACCTCAATGGAATGTCTTATGGCCCGCTCCACTCTGGATGAGGTGGTATTGAATTTATTCGCGATATTGGGATACAGCTCCTTCGTCACAGCGGAAAGAAGATCCACATTGTCGATGACTTCCGTGATGGCTTCTCTTAAATAGCTGTAGCCTTTGATATGGGGCAGAATGCCCGCTTCCTGGAGGATGCCTGAAAGCTCTGTGGCAAGATCGACTCTGATTTCCCCGTTCTGTGAAGAATCGGGATTACCCGCCGCTTCCAGATGGTCTACAGATTCTTCGGATTCCATGAAATAGCTTTTGATTCTTTTTTTCAGATGTTTCAGATCGATGCCCTTCACCATATAGTAATCCGCACCAAGGGTGATGGCTGTATTCGTCACCTTGTCATGGGAAATAGCCGAATAGACGATGATGACCGGTTTCTCGGGAATGGTCTTCAGCGCTTCCAGAACGCCCAGCCCATCCAGTTCAGGCATGATGATGTCCAGCAAGAGTACATCCGGCTTTTCGCTCTTCACCATACTCAGTGTCTCCACTCCGTTTTTCGCTACACCGACGATATCAAGGTCACTGTCGCTTCCCAGATATTCTCTTAAGAGATTGCTGATATCTGCATTGTCATCTGCTATGACAACTTTGATTTTCTTGTTCATACTTCACCTCTTCATATTACTTTTGTCTCACTCGCATGGTTAACTTATCTATCAATTATACGTCAAAGCGCATCATTTTTTAAGTGTATATTTCTTTTTCATTTCTTCTGTCTTTGCAATGATATCTTCTGCACTTCTCATCTGTGGATCTGAGATGGCGCTTCCTCCGATCATCTTGGCCAGTTCCACTGTCTTCGCTCCCAGATCAGCCGACTCGACCTGTGTGAAGGTTCTCTTGTTGTCCTCGTGCTTGGACACGACAAAATGCTGATCCGAAAACGCTGCAATCTGAGGCAGATGTGTTACGCAGAATACCTGAAAGGAATGGGAAAGAGAATACATTTTTTCTCCCACCGCTTCCGCAATGCGTCCACTGATTCCGGTATCGATCTCATCGAAAATCACGGAAGGTGTTTTGTCCTTGTCTATGAATGCGACCTTCATGGAAAGCATGATTCTGGAAAGCTCTCCCCCCGAGACGATTTTTTCCAGCGGTTTCATCGGTTCACCGGTATTGGTTGAAATAAGGAAATTCAC
>RZYZ01000345.1 GCA_009930125.1 Clostridia bacterium
GGTTCCTTGGATTCTCCCCCGATGAAGATTTCACCATGATCTTCATCCAGACTGATTTCAGTGGAGAAACTGTCGTTGATTTTTCCGTTTCGGATGTTTTCTTCGTAAAAATCCGATGTCGAACCAAAAATCAGCTTCATGAGAAGAGATCCTGTCAGGGTTTCCAGAAGAAGATCCTTCTTCTGACTGATCACCTTCAGACCGTATATGTAATTGGGCACCTGCAGATCCATATGGAGGGTGCTCTCTTTCTTGAGGGATTCCTTGGGTTCATCATAAATCTTTTTTACAAGATCCAACGGTCTTCCAGGCTTCACTTGCTCTGCTATCAGATGCTCCACCTCATCGATGTCCAGATCGCCAACCAGAACGAGAATCATATTCCTCGGATTGTAAAAAGCATCATAACATTCAATCAGGTGCTCCGGTGTAAGGCTGTAGATGGATTCCACACTACCGGCAATATCTTCTCTGACCGGGTGTTCATGATACAGGGACTTCATTGCTTCAATGTACCCTCTGAATCCAGGATGATCATCATACATCTTGATTTCTTCCGCAATGATCCCTTTTTCCTTTTCCACATTCTCTTTTGTCAGATGTGGTGTGAACACCATCTCCAGAAGAAGCTTCAGATTCTCCATGAAATGAGCCGTTGTGCTGAAGTAGTATGATGTCTGATGATTGTTCGTAAAAGCATTTACTGATGCACCCAGCTCAGTGAACTTGTTGAATACATTCCCTCCACCTGGCATCTCGAAGACCTTATGTTCCAGAAAATGTGCAATGCCTTCTGGATAGCGCTTAAATGATTTGCCTCCATCAATGGAAAACTCCACGTCTTTGCTGCCGTAGTCGGATGTAAGTATCGCATAGGATTTCGCGAATCCTTTCTTTGGTATGTAGTACACTTTTAAACTATTGATTTCTGTTTCATAGATTTTCTCATCTATGAATTTAAGCTCCTTCATGCTCCCCATCTTTGGCCTCCCCTTCTAAATAGTGCGCACAGATGAATTCAAGATCTGCTGCCACTTTCATTATTCTTTCTTTCGTCACTTTTTTCAGTTCCTCTATGACCTGATTGATGGTGTAGTCTATTCCGAAAACCCGCAAAGCGATGAGATAGTTGGATGTATTGAAGATGGAATCACTCATGGCATTCAGAGAACTGATGACCTTCGTTCTTGCCACTTCTATGTCCTCCTGGGAGAATTCACCGCTTCTCATTTTATCCAGTTCTTCATCGATCAGCGCTCTGGCTTTTCTGAAGTTTTTGAAATCCGTACCTGCACCTATGGTCAGAACGCCAGCAAATTTATCAAAGCTGGAATAAATGGAATAGGCTAGAGAATGATTTTCTCTGACTTCATTGAAGAGCTTGGAATGAGCACCGCCACCGAAAATGGAATTGAACAGTACCAGAGCAAAATAATCCCCATTGAAAATACTGTTGTTCGTATTATATAACAGTGACATTTTACCCTGATTGATTTTCATCTGCTCAAAGACTTCACCGCATTCTCGGTTGAAGCTTCTTTCTTCTAATGAAGTAAGCTCGTGTCCGTTTTTACTGTTTCCCAGAATCTTCAGGGACGACACTTTTTCAAGAACCTCTTCTTCACTTCTGATATTTCCCGATGCATAGCAGAAGGCCTCTTTCTCTTTCAGATTCTCCCAGAGACCGATCAGCGCCTTTCTGTCAATCCCATCCAGCTCTTCGATGGTTCCATATTCAGGAATTCTATAGGAATCGTTCAGGCCCAGCTCCATGACTCTGTTCATGGAGTAATGTCCCTTATCATCATAGATGGACTCGATATAAAGCCTGTGATTGAGGATTTCCTGCGCAATGATTTCATCATCGAAATCGTCCTCTTTCAGCAGCGGATGATAGATCAGTTCATCGAGAAGATGAATTGCCTTATCCCATAAATCTTCCTTGTATAAGGTGAAGCGATTATCCATGAA
>RZYZ01000346.1 GCA_009930125.1 Clostridia bacterium
GCTCTTGATGGTCCCTCTCCAGGGTGTTCCTGCCTCGGTTACGCCTAGATGCAGAGGATAATCGACTGTTTCTGATAACAGTCTGTAGCTGTTCATCATAGTCATCACATCCGACGACTTGATGGATATGATGATGTCATGGAAGTTATGACTTTCAAGCAGTTCCACATGTCGCATGGCGCTTTCCACAAGACCTTCCGGTGTGACTCTGCCATATTTGGCAAGAATGTCTTTTTCAAGAGATCCCGAATTAACCCCTATCCTGATGGGAATCCCTTTTTCCTTGCAGGCATCCGCCAGAAGTCTTACTTTATCGTTGCCGCCGATATTGCCCGGGTTGATTCTCAGTTTGGAGATTCCGTTCTCAATGCTTTTCAGGGCAAGCCGGTAGTCGAAATGGATATCCGCCACCACAGGAATGGGAATCTGTCGCGTGATCTCCTTCAATGCTTCCGCCGCTTCCATATCAGGCACTGCGCATCGGATGATGTCGCATCCGGCTACCATCAGCGCTCTGATCTGATGGAGTGTGGCTTCCACATCTCTTGTATCCGTATTGGTCATGGACTGGACCGCAATCTTGCTGTCCCCACCCACATAGATGTCTTTGATTCTGATTTTTCTGGTCTCTCTTCGCGTCATGGACTAAAATCCTCCTGGTAAAAAGATATCCTTGAAGGTGATCAGGAGCATGAAGCTCATGAGGACCACAAATCCGATGGTATTCCATACGCCTACAAATTTGTCCGGCAGCCTTCTTCTGGTGATGAATTCCACCAGTAGAATCAGAATCCAGCCACCATCCAGTGCTGGAAACGGGATCAGATTCAGAACAGCCAGATTGATACTCAGAAACGCTGCAAAAGATGCCAGTCCCCATAGGGAAACACTGGCTACCTCTGATGAAATTTTGAATATGGTCACAGGACCTCCGAAGTCATTCAGACTTGCGCGGCCAGTGAACAGGATCTTCAGTGAAAACAGCGTCTGCGTGATCAGAGATCGTGCCTGATTGACACTCTCCCCCACTGACTCGAAAAACCCGGGATTCTCTACGGATTCTGGGACAAATCCGACCAGTGGCCGTCCTTCCGAATCCATCGGTGTTATTTTCTTGATCACGGTTCCATCCTCAGTTTCAAGCTCAAGGGTTACTTCATTGAACCCGTTGTATGCGATATAAGTCGAAACATCCTGGAAGGTATAGGCTTTTTCCTCATTGACACGCACAATCCGGTCCCCCACGGTGATGCCTGCTGCCTCAGCAGGGGAGTCTGGAAGAACTTCGCCTACAACATTGCTGCTGTATCCGTTGAAGAGGACTACTACGAAAAGAACACCCAGGGCCATGATCACATTCATGATCGGTCCGGCAGCGATGATGCTGATTTTCCTCAGGGGACTTTTGGAGAAGAAGGAGCCTTCCCCTGCTTCATCTTCTGTTTCCCCATACATTTTGACCGAGCCACCGATGGGCAAGGCTTTCAGTGAATAGAGCGTGTTTTTCCCCTGCTTCTTCCAGATTCTGGGGCCCATACCCACCGAAAACTCTTCCACAGTGACTCCGTTGGCTCTTGCCATGATAAAATGTCCGAATTCATGCCCGAGAACCAGTAGTCCAAAGGCAAATATTGATAATAATAGATACATTTTACACCTCTCTAAATTTTCTTCTTACATATTGCCTGACTTCAACATCTGTTTCCAGAACCTTGTCAAGGCTGATTTCTCCTAAATTTCTATAACGCTCCATCGCTTCTTCCACAACTTCTGTTATTTCATGATATCGGATTCTTTCTTTCAGAAACAGATCCACCGCTTCCTCGTTGGCACTGTTCATGACAGCAGTCTGAAGACCGCCTCTTTTGCCGGCGATATAAGCCAGTTCCAGGGCTCTGAAGGTCTCCTTGTCCGGCGGCATGAAGTGAAGAGACTGGATCTCAAGAAGATCC
>RZYZ01000002.1 GCA_009930125.1 Clostridia bacterium
GATGATCGTAGCCAGAACTGAAGAAGCCAGAAGAACAGCACTGGAGAAACTTCTTCCAATGCAGAAGAGGGACTTCAAGGGTATCTACAAGGCTATGGAAGGACATCCTGTAACCATCAGATTCCTGGATCCACCACTACATGAATTCCTCCCAACTCAGGCAAAAGAAATCGTAGAACTGGCAGCAGAACTTAAGATTTCCGTAGATGAGTTAAACGGAGTAATCACAGATCTTCATGAATTCAACCCAATGATGGGACATAGAGGTTGCAGACTTGCGATTTCTTACCCAGAAATTGCAGAAATGCAGACAAGAGCAGTAATTGAAGCTGCCATCGAAGTCAATGAAGAAATGGGCTGGAATATTGTTCCAGAAATCATGATTCCACTTGTTGGAGAAGTAAACGAGCTTAAGTTTGTCAAGAGCATCGTGAAAAAGACAGCGGATTCAATCATCGCTGAAAGAGGATCAGACCTTACTTACTTAGTTGGGACAATGATCGAAATTCCAAGAGCATGTGTAACAGCAGACGAAATCGCTAAGGAAGCAGATTTCTTCTCATTCGGTACAAACGACCTTACACAGATGTCCTTCGGCTTCTCCAGAGATGATGCTGGAACATTCCTGAAGCATTATTACGAGAAGAAGATCTACGACTTTGATCCATTTGCAAAGCTTGACCAGACTGGTGTAGGCGAATTTGTGAAGATTGCAGTAGAAAAGGGCAGAGGCGTAAAGAACGCACTTAAGCTTGGTGTCTGTGGAGAACATGGTGGAGACCCATCATCCGTAAACTTCTTCCATGACAACGGTCTTGACTATGTTTCCTGCTCCCCATTCAGAGTACCAGTTGCTAGATTAGCGGCTGCTCAGGCTGAAGTAAGAAACCCAAGAAAGAAATAGTAAACCTATTATCGGTTAGCATAGGACGCTATGTGTAACAGATGAAAGAATGAGGGCATCATCTTTATGATAAAGATGATGCCCTTATGTTTGTTATAGATTGTTTCTCAATAGATGTATTCCAAGTCTGAATCATTCAGTCATTTGAAAGGCAAATGAATCTATACTGTCTGATTCTCTGCATAGATTCGGCATAAGTAAACATTTACATTTACCTATTTCATATTATTGATGTAACGATTGCATATATTGAACCAGATCTGATCTTGTTTTTTCGTTAACAGGAAACTTCAGGCAGAGTTACCTTCCATATTATAATAAGTCATTAAACAGAACATAAAGAAGAAGATTGAGTAGAAGGATCATAGGTACGCCCAGAGTAAATTTAGAATGCTTCGTCTTATGCCTCAATACGTACATTCCAGTAAGTAAACCAATAGAGCCTCCGAGAAAACCTAGACTTAATAAAGAGGATTCGGATATTCTCCATCTGTGCTTCCTTGCGTTATTCTTATCAATATACATGATGATTAGAGAAAATAAATTGATGAATAGCATATATCCCAACAGGAAATTCATTTTTTACAGCCTCCCGAAAACATTTCAGAAAAATTGTTTTTGCATATTTATATCAGTTTAGTGAATAATAGTAGATTTTTCAAGTACAGGCAGCAAATTTTGGTGAAGATATTCATCCAAAAAAAGTATTTTATTGAAATCATCAGAAAAATATACTGTAATTTATCAATTGATACTGTATTGGTTCCGAATAATCAATAGAATTGTAATTAAGCAAGGGTGGAATAAAGTTAAAAATACCACATTTGTGAATATAGTATAAACAAAAAGTTTCTGTTTTTCATATGTTGTGGTAAAATAAGTGTAACCTTAATTGTTTAATTAAATTGAGCCTGATATATTACATTATTGAAAATGACAACTTTCGATAAGAGTGGTGGTAGGGGCTGATCGTTATTTGAAAAGTTAATATTTATGCCTGCATTATCGAATTCGAATTTGCTAAAATTGAGCACAAGATATTTCCTCATCTTTATCTGATTGAGTGAAATGGGCGTGCTGATTATGAATTCAATTATGAAAACGATATTATTTTAGTGCAAAATAAGGACATTATGAACTAAATTTAAAAATTAGTTGATAAATATGTCTATTTATAATAAAATGAATAATATCTTCAACAACTATTAACAAATCACACATTTGGTTTTCAGTCGCTGGCAACAACGACTTAAAATAAAAGATTATTCAAGGAGGAAGAAAGAATGACAAAAAAGAGAATAGGCTTAATGCTTGCACTTACACTGGCAATGTCCGTTGTATTTACAGCATGTAGTCCTAAAGCAGAGGATCCTGCAGAGACACCTGCAGAAACTCCAGGACAAGAAGAACCTGCTGAAGGCGAAGAACCAGAAGAAGAACCTGCTGCTGAACCATCAGGTACACTGAAAGTTGGTATCACTGAAGCATCAGGTAACTTCAACCCATTATACTATTCATCATCTTATGATGGATATGTAGTAGACCTTGTTTTTGAAGGACTAGCTACACTGAACTTTGAAGGTGACGAATACGAGCCAGTAGTGGCTAAGGATTGGACTGTCTCCGAAGATGGTAAGACAATCACATTCAACCTTAGAGAAGACGTAGTATTCTCAGACGGTACACCACTTACTGCTAACGACGTAGTATTCACATATAAGGTTTTAGCTGACCCATCCTACTCAGGTAGATACGGTTCAGTAGTAAAGGACCTTGAAGGTTACGAAGCATATTCAGCTGGTGAAACAGAAGAATTTGTTGGTGTTGTTGCGGAAGACGACTATACAGTAACATTCAACTTTGCTGATGGTAAGAGAACAAACTTCGCAAACACAACAATGGCTATCATGCCTGAAGCTTACTATGGCGCTGGATTCACAGTTGGTGACACATCCGGAGTTGAAGCTTTATCAGCAGAACCTGTTGGATCAGGTCCATACAAGCTTGATACATATTCAGAAGCACAGTTCATTTTCTTGACAAGAAATGAAAATTACAAGGGCGAAGGCTACATGATCAAGGAAATCCTTCTTCAGTTCGTAGACCAGTCCACAGATATCGTTCAGTTAATGAACGGTGAAGTAGATCTACTTGCTGGTGTTATCGAACCTGCTAAGATCAAGGAAGCTAGAGACGGTGGATACTCCATCAACGAATATCCAAGATCAGGTTACGGATACATCAACTTCAATACAGAAGCAGGACCTACTGCTGAAGTTCCAGTTAGACAGGCTCTTACATATGCATTCGACACAGAAGCATTTGTAAACAGCTACTACAAAGATCCTGATACAGGATTAGTTCTTGCATCAACACAGAACCACCCATTCTCACAGGTATCATGGGTAATGAGTGATGCACTGGTTGACTCACTGATCGACTACTCCTATGACATCGAAAAGGCTAAGTCAATTCTTGACGAAGCTGGCTGGGTTGTAAATGGCGATTTCAGAGAAAAAGATGGACAGGTTCTTGAACTTAACATCGCTGCAATGCCAGAACATGACATTCTTGCAACTCTTATCCCAATGTGGGAAAAATCATGGGGCGAAGAACTTAACATTAAGCTTAACGTTTCATACCTAGAGTTCAACACAATTCTTGACTATGTAATCTACGATTCAGATGCTAATGTTGACAAGTGGAGCTTGTTCTTCCTGGCAACATCCATCACATCTGCTGACCCAGACTCCATCTACACTCAGTTCCACTCAAATGATGTAGGTGCTGGTAAGGACAACACATCAAGATACAGCAATCCTGAAGTTGACAGACTTCTTGATGAAGCTAGAGCTATAATGGATCCAGAAGAAGCTAAGCCACTATACGCTGAAGTTGTTAAGATTCTGAACGAAGAAATGCCTAAGGTTGTTGTTTATGCTAACACATACTTCGATCTTTACAATTCAAAGGTTAAGGATTTCAAAACAAGCTCACTATATGGTTGGGTAAAAGCTGTTAAGGATGCTTATATCGAAGAATAACAAGTGAATTCAATTTCATAAAAATTAAGGCAGTCTGTTGAGGACTGCCTTTCTACTACTAAATATATAGGAGCTATGGGGAGTGAAATAATGTTAAAATATATAGCAAGGAGACTGCTGCATTTGATTCCTGTAATGATCGTTATATCCATAGCGATATACGGTATTATGGAACTCATGCCAGGGGACGCAGTCCAGGCCTATTTGGGTGTTGGATCAGGTGTTTCCGTTGAGCAGCAACAACAGATAAAAGAACAGCTTGGATTAGATGGTAATATTGTTGAAAGATATTTCAATTGGTTAGGTAGAACACTTCAGGGAGACTTTGGTAGATCCATACTGAAGAGAGCACCAGTATCAGAAATCATTGGTGAGAGTGTCTGGAATACGTTCCTGATCAATTTCTTCGGAATGATCTTCGGGTTTGGAATCTCTATACCAGTTGGCATTAAGTCAGCAGTAAATAAATACAGCAAATTCGATAATTTCTGGACGGTATTTTCACTACTTGGTGTTTCCATGCCTTCCTTCTTCTTTGCGATGATTCTTATATTCTTTGTAGGTATACCTCTGGGACTACCACTGACGCTGATGCGTGATCCAATGAGTGTAGTAAGAGGATATCCAAGCCTATGGGCCGAAATTGTGGATGTGGGCAGACATATGATCATGCCGCTTATCGTTCTTACAATCTCATCTCTTGCAAGCTTAACAAGATATGTAAGAAATGCAACGCTGGAAGTAATCAATCAGGATTATATCCGAACTGCAAGATCAAAGGGTCTTTCAGAGAAGGTTGTAATTTACAAGCATGCATTCAGAAATGCTCTTTTACCTATTGTTACATTACTCGGCAGCTGGATTCCTTCATTATTTGGTGGTTCACTGATTCTCGAAACTATTTTCAAATGGCCAGGAATCGGTAATACACTTCATGAAGCTATTTTCAAGCAGGATACTTCACTGGTTATGGCGATCAATATATTCTACGCAATGCTCATGCTTGCTGGTAACTTACTGGCAGACATCAGTTACGCGCTTGTTGACCCTAGAGTCAAGGTTAGTTAGGAGGTTTTAATATGGAAGATAAGAAAAAGGCCTATGAAAAAACCCAAGCTACCAATATTGTAGGGCCATGGAGAATAGCTTGGGACCGATTCAGAAGAAATAAGACTGCCATGTTTGGTGCAATCTTATTCATCATAATTGTACTGATGTGCATCTTTGTTCCGATTTTTTCTAGATTCAGTATAAATGACTTTATTCTGGATCAGAAGAAACTCCCGCCTTCATCAGAATACTGGCTGGGAACAGATGAACAGGGTAGAGACGTATTCTTGAGACTCTTCCTGGGAGGAAGAACATCACTTATGGTTGGAGCCATTGCTGCAGGGTTTACTGTGGTTATAGGTGCTACCGTTGGTGGCATAGCTGGTTACTATGGTGGCTGGGTAGACAATCTGCTGATGAGATTTGCGGAAATCGTCTATTCCATTCCATTTACACCTACAGTTATTACAATTTCAGGTGCACTGATGTGGGTAGATTCAAAATACAAGATGTATCTTGTTATGTTCCTTATCGGTATTCTGAGCTGGCCAGGTCTAGCTAGAATGGTTAGAGGACAGATCCTATCATTGAGAGAACAGGAATTCATGCAAGCTGCGGAGATTCTAGGTCTTTCTACCAGATCAAGAATCGCAAGACATCTGCTGCCAAACACATTTGCTTACATCATTGTAAGTGCAACACTGGGTATGGCTGGCGCAATTCTTACTGAAGCGAGCTTATCCTACCTGGGGCTTGGTGTAACACCACCAACACCTACTTGGGGTAACATGATTGAAAGAGCCAGAAATTCTGATGTATTCAGAAATATGCAGTGGCTTTGGGTACCGCCCGGTATCATGATCATGCTGACAGTTTTAAGTATAAATCTGCTTGGAGAAGGGCTGAGAGATGCCGTTGATCCAAAGGAAATTAGGTAGGGTTGATTATGAAAAAAGTATTAGAAGTAAAGAACCTTAAAACACACTTCAACACAGATAAAGGTGTGGTTAAGGCTGTAGATGGTGTAACCTTCGACCTTACAGAAGGAAAGACACTTGGCGTTGTTGGTGAGTCAGGCTGTGGTAAGAGCATCACTGCGATGAGTGTAATGAGACTAATAGACAGAAACGGTAGTATTGTTGATGGTTCCATCATGTACGATGGACGAGATCTGGCTAAGATAAAAATGGACGAGATGAGAAAAATCAGGGGAAATGACATATCCATCATTTTCCAGGAACCTATGACCTCATTGAACCCCGTATTCAGAATCGGTGATCAGATCGTGGAAGCCATTAAGCTTCACCAGGATTTATCAAAGGAAGAAGCCCATGACAAAGCCGTTAACATGCTGAAACTCGTAGGAATTCCTCGTGCGGAAAGAGTGGTTTACGACTATCCTCATCAGCTTTCCGGTGGTATGAGACAGAGAGCCATGATTGCTATGGCCCTTGCCTGCGATCCTAAGATTCTAATCGCAGATGAACCTACAACTGCTCTGGATGTAACCATTCAGGCGCAGATTCTGGCGCTGATGAACGATCTAAAGGAAAAGATGAATACAGCAATCATGCTGATCACTCATGACCTTGGAGTAGTAGCTCAGATGGCAGACGATGTCATCGTCATGTATTCTGGAAAAGTTGTGGAATCAGCTGAAGTCAAGGAACTGTATGCCAATCCTAAGCATCCGTACACACAGGGTCTTCTGGACTCCATTCCTGATGTCAAATCTGAAAAGAAGAGACTGAACAGTATTGAAGGTGTTGTACCTAATCCAATGGAACTTCCTAAGGGCTGCTATTTTGCACCAAGATGTAAGTTTGCCATGGACAAGTGCTGGGAACAGGAACCTGGTGTATATTTCATAGATAAAGAAAGAAATGGCGAGAACCATAAGGTGAAGTGTTTCTTGTATGAAGGAAATTAGGAGGGAAGTATGAACGAGAATAATAGAATTTTACTTGAAGTCAATGATGTAAAGAAATATTTCCCTGTTAAAGGTGGTCTCTTCACAAAGAAAACATATGTCAAAGCGGTTGATGGAGTCTCCTTTAAACTGAAAGAAGGGGAGACCATCGGACTGGTTGGTGAATCAGGATGTGGTAAATCCACACTGGGAAGAACCATCGTGAGACTATATGAGCCAACAGCTGGAGATATCATATATCACGGCAAGGAGATCGATGGGGACATATCCACTTTAAAGGGTGATAAGCTGAAAGCACTGAGACGTGAAATGCAGCTGATTTTCCAGGATCCATACAGCTCACTGAACCCAAGAATGAACGTAAGTAATATTGTTGGTGAGTCACTGCTTTCACATAATCTTGTGAAACCAGGGGCAGAATACAAAGACAGAGTAATGGAAATCATAGAAATGTGTGGTCTTTCTCCATACCATATCTACAGATATCCGCATCAGTTCTCTGGTGGACAGAGACAGAGAATCGGTATTGCCAGAGCACTTGCGCTGAATCCTGATTTTGTTGTGGCAGATGAACCTGTATCCGCACTGGATGTATCCATTCAGTCACAGATTCTGAACCTCATGATGGATCTGCAGGAAAAGATGGGTCTATCCTATCTCTTCATTTCGCATGACTTAAGCGTTGTTAAACACATCAGTAACAGAATCGGTGTTATGTATCTTGGCTCACTGGTTGAACTGGCTGGTAAACATGAACTCTATGATACACCAGCTCACCCATATACAAGAGCCTTGCTGGCTGCTATACCTGTTCCAGATCCTACTCACTTAAGAAAAATGGAGCCAATCATAGGAGAATTGCCAAGTAATATCAATACTCCACCAGGATGTAAGTTCCATACAAGATGTCCTTATGCCAAGGATATCTGTAAAGAGGAAATTCCTATACTTAGAGAGTATGATCCAGCTGGACATCCAGAGCACTTTGTAGCATGTCATTTTGCTGGAGAAATATAACTAAAGAATTAATATGATCATATTCAAAGAAGGAGGGATAATAATGAATATTTTTGGAAGCAAACATCGTTACGACGATGTGAAACCAGATATGGATGCTGATGTTGAACTGGAAAAGTTTGATGCCATGGCTCTTGCGATGGCAATGGCTTCCTATGTATTTCCAGTCATACTTGGAATCTTTGGATTCTTTGCCCTTCTGACTTGGATAGTATTCCGTTAATTATTGAGAAAGCACTTGTTGTAGCTTACTATGACAGGTGCTTTTTTTGTGTTGTAAATCATTCTGAAGAGAACTGGAATAATAAAACAAATCAATAATATAATATAATTATGATATATATAAGAAAACTGTAATTAAAGGATTCGAGAAAGATTTGTAGAATAATATAATTAGGAGGTGGAACTTTGACGATAAGAGAACGAATTGAAAGAAATGAAGAACTTACCTTAATTCGGGAAGCATGTTTTTCCAGAAATTCCAGAGGAAGAGAGAGGTTTGAAGAACTGGATTCTTACAGGACATGTTTCATGCATGACCGTGACAGAATCATACATTCCAAATCATTCAGGAGACTGAAGCATAAAACGCAGGTTTATATCAAAACAACAGGAGATCATTATCGGACAAGGCTTACCCATACCCTCGAAGTTTCACAGATTGCACGAACCATAGCCAGAGGAATTGCTGTCAACGAAGACCTGGTGGAAGCCATCACCTTAGGACACGATATCGGCCATGTCGCATTTGCTCATAATGGGGAAGAAGTGCTGAATGAAAGATTACCAGGCGGATTCAGGCATAATGAACAGTCTATTCGCGTGCTGAAGAAACTGGAAAAAGAAGGGAAGGGCTTAAACATAACCTATGAGGTACTGGATGGCATACTGCATCATAGTGGCCTTAAGAGTGGTGAGACTTCCAGCACACTGGAAGGACAGATTGCCCGATTCGCTGATAAAATCGCCTATGTCAATCATGATATTGACGATTCCATACGAGCTGGGCTGCTGAGGACAGAAGATCTGCCATCAGAATTTGTGGAAGTGCTGGGCAGAACCCATAGCAAAAGAATTGATACACTGGTTAGAAATCTGGTGGATAGAACAAATAGCAACATCCTTTCGGGACAACTGGTAGTTGCGCTTCCTGAAGATATTTTTGAAGCACTCTATGGGTTAAGAGCTTTTCTGTTCAAAAATATCTATAACGGAGAACATCTCCGTGAAGAAAGAAATAAGGCGAAATTTGTTCTTGGAAAATTATTTGACTATTATCTGGAGCATATTTCTGAGATGCCGGAACTATTCAAAAAAATCGCTGATGATGAAGGTACAGAAAGAGCAGTTGCTGATTACATCGCTGGGATGACTGATGATTATGCAATCATTCTATTCAATCAGATTTATGTGCCAAAAATTGTTATCTACTGATCTTAATGGTATAATTAATGTTTGTACAATGGAAAAAAGGTGTGAAATAATTTGTATGTTGCAGAAGAGATAATTGAGAAAATCAAAGAAAGTAATGACATTGTTGATATTATCTCTGAGAGCGTTCCGCTGAAAAGAGTTGGGCGAAACTATTGGGGACTGTGTCCATTTCATAATGAAAAGACACCTTCCTTCAGTGTAACCCGAGAGAAACAGCTTTTTAAATGTTTCGGTTGCGGAGAAGGTGGAAATGTCATAACGTTTGTAATGAAAAGCAAAAATCTCGAATTCAATGAGGCATTAAGGTTTTTAGCGGATCGAGCTAACATAACGCTGGAGGAAAGCGCAGAGAATAGAAAAAAGAATGAGAAGCTTGAAATGTATTTCAAGATGCATGTGGATGCTGCAAGATTTTTCTTCAGGAACCTTAAGGATCACAAGGAAATCAGAGATTACTTTTATAAAAGAGGGATTACGGATCAGACCATAAGATCATTCGGTCTTGGATTTGCGTTGAACTCATGGGATAGTCTGCTGAAGTATCTAAAATCCATGAATTACAAAGAAGAGGACATCGTAAGATGTGGCTTAGCGACAAAAAACGAGAAAGGAAAAGTATATGACCGGTTTCGTAACAGGATCATTTTTCCGGTCTTTGATGTCAGAGGACGTGTGATTGCCTTTGGGGCCCGAGTCATGGATGATTCGAAGCCTAAATATCTAAACTCTCCAGAAACACCGATCTACAATAAGGGAACCCATCTTTATGGATTGAACTTTGCGAGAAAAAACAGCAAAGAAAAAAGCCTCATCATTGTAGAAGGCTATATGGATTGTATCAGCTTGAGTCAGGCTGGAGTCAAAAATGTGGTGGCGTCTTTGGGGACAGCATTAACCAAAATGCAGGCACGGCTTCTTAAAAGAAATTCAGAAGAAGTTTATATTTCCTATGACGCGGATAATGCAGGACAGGCGGCTACAGTCAGAGGATTGGATATTCTCAGTGCAGAAGGTATAGACGTGAAAGTCGTACAGATTCCAAGAGGAAAAGATCCGGATGATTACATACGTGCTGAAGGAGTGGAAAAATTCCATGAACTGCTAAGTCATGCACTACCTTTAATTGATTATAAGATCCTGAAAGCCAAAGATGGACTGAACATAGCGGAGGATCAGGGTAGAATCCAGTATGCAAAACGGGTCGTATCAATTCTGAACAATCTGGATCCCATCGAGAAAGATGTGTATGTACAGAAAGTCAGTGAAGACACCGGGATTTCAGAGAGTGCGCTGATGAGTCTTATGAAGGGTGACGAGGAAGCTGTTCGGATTATGGATATGTCTTCCATCGGGAAAGCTGTTCATATCGAATCTGCTCACGTCAAAGCGGAAAGAGCACTACTGAAGCTCCTGAGCGAGGGACCATATCTGGTTGAAAGAATTCATCTTGATGATTTTGTTCTTCCAAGTCATAGAAAGATTTATGGAATCATCACAAAGTATGATGGGCCGAAAGACAACATCAGATCTTTCGTGGAAAGTCACTGCAATGACATTGAAACCTCGAAAGAGTGGACAATCATCACGGAACTTGTGGAGATACCAGATATTGATGTGGATATTCTGATTGATGATTTCATGAAGACCATCAAACATTATAAAGGGATATTAACGCAGAAGAAGCTTATGCTAGAAATCAGATCATTGGAGAAACAAGGGAGAACAGAAGAATCTCTTGAAATCGCAAAAAAACTGATTGAGCTTCAAAAGACTTTAGGGAGGTATTGAGATGGCAGCTAAAAAGAAAACAGTAAATGAAGATCTTACTGTAACAGAAGATATATTAGAAGAGGAGCATAAACCAGAAGTGAAAGAAAAAGAAGTCAAGGCAACCAAAACAAGAAAAAAACCCAAAGCGGATAAGGAAATCGTTGAAAGTGCTGAAGTGCTGGAAGAAACAGCGAAGGAAATCAAGGCACCGAAGACTAGAAAGAAGAAGAGTGTGGTTTCGAAGGAATCCATCAAAGACGAAGAAAACATGGACAATGAAGAAATCCTGGACGATGAGGATGGCGACATCAAAAAGGTCCATGACAAGGATTTCCAGATGTCTGTTGTCAAGAAATTAATCGAAAAGGGAAAGAAGACCGGAAGCATCGCTGAGAAAGAAATCCTAGATGAGCTTCAGGAGATTGATCTTTCTCCAGAGCAGATTGATAAAATTTATGAGACCCTGGAAGCATTGAATATTGAAATCATCGGGGACGTTGAAGAAGAAGAGGAAGAGGAAGTGGATCTTTCTGTTCCAGAAGGTGTAGCCATTGACGATCCTGTAAGAATGTATTTAAAGGAAATCGGTAAAGTACCGCTGCTTACCTCAGAACAGGAAGTAGCCCTTGCTAAGAGAATCGAAGCAGGAGATGAGCATGCAGCGAAAGAGCTTGCAGAAGCGAATCTCAGACTGGTTGTATCTATAGCCAAGAGATATGTGGGCAGAGGAATGCTTTTCCTGGATCTGATTCAGGAAGGTAACCTTGGACTGATCAAAGCGGTGGAAAAATTTGATTTCACCAAGGGATTCAAGTTTTCAACCTATGCCACCTGGTGGATCAGGCAGGCGATTACAAGAGCCATTGCGGATCAGGCACGAACCATAAGAATTCCAGTGCACATGGTTGAGACCATCAACAAACTGATCAGAATCGAAAGACAGCTGCTTCAGGAACTGGGACGTGCACCTCAGGCTGAAGAAATCGCGGAAATCATGGAAATGCCACCTGAAAAGGTAAGAGAGATTATGAAGATTGCGCAGGAACCTGTTTCTCTTGAAACACCAATCGGTGAGGAAGAAGACAGCCATCTCGGTGACTTCATTCCAGATGATGATGCATTGGCACCGGCGGAAGCTGCAGCATTCACCATGCTGAAGGAGCAGCTCATAAGCGTCCTGGATACGCTGACACCAAGAGAAGAAAAAGTGCTGAGACTGAGATTCGGGTTAGATGACGGACGTTCCAGGACCCTTGAGGAAGTGGGAAAAGAATTCAATGTGACAAGAGAAAGAATCAGACAGATTGAAGCTAAGGCTTTAAGAAAACTGAGACATCCTTCTAGAAGCAAGAAACTGAAAGATTATCTGGACTAAAATAGCAGCTCGCAATAAAGAAGGCGGAAGCATAACAAGATGCATCTGCCTTCTTTTTGCAGTATAGAGCAGGTTCAGAAAATGGACAAAGTAAATTTAAGAACTATGCATAGTAGTATGATATAATTAGTTTGGGTGATGATCATGAAATTTATTCCGGAAAAAGCACAGTTCATTAATAAGCTGATTACCATAATGGTAGCAGTGATTATTGTCATGTCTCTTATTCTGGGATTGAGTGAGAATATCCTGACCAAGAGCCTGATGATGCTCCTCCTCATACTATTTCTGATCTACAGCACCTATTCCCTGGTTTTTCTGAAAACCTTTTATTACAAAGTTGAAGACGGAATTCTTTCTATCGAGAGTCTGTTCAGATTCACCAATAAATATATCAGACTGCAGAATATCGAATTCTTCACGGAACGGATTACGCTGCTAAACCATAGTGGTATTGCAGGCATGCTGAGCAAGAGATTTTCCATCGGGAAAGGGTATATTAAAGGACTCGGAAAGGTGGATATGTACATCACCAGTTCAAAGAAAACAATATTCTTCGGCACAAAAACAGGAAACTATGCCATTTCTCCTGCAGATATGGCAGGATTTTCAGCGCTTCTGAAGAAAAACGGCGTCAAAGAGGAATTTGTCGTGCGAGATGTGCTGGAAAAGGATCTTCAGGAAAGTGAAGACAGACTGAAGCACTTTTTTCTGCTTAATGCAGTGATTGTGCTCATTCTCATCGAAGTGCCCATCGCACTTCTTTACCTTGATCAGCTGCCTGAGTATGTGTCCATCAGTCAACTTGATACATCGATGCTCTCATATGTTCCTGCGAAAGTCTATGTGGATAGTACGATATCCTATGGGATCATGGCTTTCCTGCTCTCAGTTGTTGCATATATCCTATCCAGGGTCTATTCGAAAATCGACAAGATTTATTACTATAGGGTCATGCTGATTCCACTGGTCATCACATTTCTCATGTTGTTGAATCTCGCAAATACCCTCATACCAATTTTCCTGTAAAATCAGTGTTATAATAAATGTGAGAGAAAGAAAAGGAGTTGTCATGGATATCAGTTCAAGATTGATGAAGATCGTAGAGATGGTTCCAGTCTGCGACACAGTGGCAGACATTGGAACAGACCATGGATACGTGCTCATTGAGCTTTTAAAGCGAAAGAAGATAAGGAAGGGCATAGCATCGGATAATAAGGAGATGCCTCTGGAGAAGGCCAGGAGGAATGCTGAAGCAGAGAATGTTATGCATCTGATGGATTTTCGATTAGGAAGCGGATTTGAGACGATGAAAACAGGTGAAGCAAACGGTGCGGTTATTGCGGGTATGGGTGGAATCCTCATAAGCGAACTTCTGGAGAGTGCCGCAGAGGTTATAAGAGAGCTGGATTTTATTTTACTTCAGCCGGCACAGAATCCTGAAATACTCAGAAAGTACCTCTATGAACATCACTATGAAGTCATTGAGGAGGAGCTGGTGCGGGAAGACCGAAGGTATTATGAATATCTGATGGTGAAATATGATCCAGTCCAATCGCAACTTCTTAGCAATCATCTGGATTATGTGGTAGGAGATCTGCTTCTCAGGAAGAAGCATCCATTGCTGAAAGAATATCTTACCAGTAAGATCACCGAACTGGAAGAGATAAAAGATAAGATTCAGTTGAATTCTGAAAATGCTAGACGAAAAAATGAAGAGATTTTTCAAAAAATCAATGAGTTAAGGGGTGTACGAGATGACAGTGCTGGTTAAAGATTTTATGAAGCTGATTGAGTCCCATGCTCCGGTTTCATATAAGGAAGAGTATGACAATGTTGGACTTATGGTTGGGGACAGCAGAGCAGAGATCAGAGGAATTCTTTTTTCCATGGATACAACGCTTGAAGTGATACAGGAAGCGAAGGAGAACGATGTGAATCTCATCGTATCCCATCATCCGCTCCTGTTCATGAAGCCTAAATCCATAACAACGAAGACCCTTCAGGGAAGAAAGATCATTGAACTTATAAAAAATGATATCAATGTCTATGCAGCTCATACAAATCTGGATTCGGTGAAAGATGGAATGAATGATACCATTGTGAGAATGTTTGATTACCTGGATTTTGATATCATCGAGCAGTGTCCTTTTGACTTCGACTCCGGTATAGGACGCATTGTCTACCTGAGAAGATCCGTCAAGCTGTCGGATTTCATCAGTAAAACAAAGAGAGTGCTGGGTGTGGAAACCATACGATATACAGGAAATCTTGATCAGCAGATCAGACGTGTGGCCATCATCAATGGAAGTGGTCAAAGCTATTTCAAAAAGGCCATTTCTGAGGGGGCTGATTGCATCCTGACAGGCGATACCACTTATCACAATGTTCAGGAACTGGAAGAAATGGGGATTGCGGTTGTGGATCCTGGGCACTACCATTCTGAGAAACTGGTCTACTATACGATCATGGAACGTATGGCCAAGGAATTCAAGGCTAATTGTGATGTTCCAGTATATTTCAGCAAGAAAGAAAAGGATCCCTATAATTTCATCTGATTGATCTGAAAGAAGGAAAAGGGGAAGTCAGCCTCTTCTCCTTTGGTTTACAAAAATCATTTATTCTGCTATTATAAGGAAGCAAGTAAGTCAGATAATCGCTGCTGACAGCTGTCAGGAGAGGAAAGTCCGAGCTTCGCAGAGCAGGGTGCTGGGTAACTCCCAGTGAGGGTGACCTTAAGGAAAGTGCAACAGAGAGATACCGCCTCATTTATGAGGTAAGGGTGGAAAGGTGAGGTAAGAGCTCACCAGCGCATTGGTGACTTTGCGGCTATGTAAACCCCACTTGATGCAAGGCCGAATAGAGGGACATATAGGGGCTGCTCGTCCCGTCCCCGGGTGCGCCGCTTGAGCCATGTAGAAATACATGGCCTAGACAGATGATTATCTAATACAGAACTCGGCTTATAGATTTGCTTGCCCATTGAAAACAGCTCTTTAGGGGGCTTTTTCTTTTGCTTTAAAATGGGTGTGAATAAATGTTGTTTTGTTTTTAGTAACTCCTTTGTCATTCACGAATCTGACCCGAATAGTATAATGATTTTATACAACCAGTAGATGAGGGGAGAGAGGAAAATGAGGAAAGGTTTATATCTGATACTTGTGATTATACTGATTGCCGTTGGATATCTCATCTGGAATGGCAATGGAGCGTCACAGGATGAACCGGAAAATGAGAAACCCATAACAAATGTGGAGTTCAGCGAGGACCTTATTGTGGAAGAAATCACTTTTGATGCAGAGAAGCAGAGTCTGAGATATGTGGTGAAGAACAATACCGGGGAGTCTCTGGAATACGGTGCCATGTTCACCATCATGAAGAGAAGTGGTGATACCCTGATCGAAACGGATCTGACAGACGATCTGGCTTTTGATATGGCGCTTCGAACAGTTGGTGCAGGGGATACGTTCAGCGATGAGGTTCTTTTCACCCTGCTAGAAAAACCGATGGATTCGGGAACATACTATATCATCAGAGAATATATGGATTCCAGCGGGAATGAATATATACCGGAGATCTATTTCACGAAGACCGGAGAAGAGATTCAGCCAGGCAGGTAGAAACAGAATTTTTCATGTAAAAACAGAAAGCACTATACTCAGATCTAGCGAACTGAAGTATAGTGCTTTATTATGTCTGATTTATCTTCGGCTGGATCTGGCCATCCTTCTGTAGGTATGTCTTCTACCACGCATGGTTATGGAGAGTCTCAGGATGTTTTCAGGTGGCGTCATACCAGAGCTCCCGGCATCTCCTGTGTGCTGGATATCCGCTCCTGCCATCTTGGACATCTGTGCCACGCTCTCCATGTAGGACTCTGTGGAGCCCTCCTGACTTGTTCCGATGGTGGTCATGGCCAGAGCTCCCTCATCATGAATCGCATCGATGAATCCTTTCACAAGCTCCACGGTGAATCCTGGAACCGTTCCAGGTGCTGGGATAAGAATCACATCCGCACCAGCTGATACAAAGCCTTTTATGGTTTCGAGATCATAGATGTTTCCTGCACCGGCTCCATGCATTTTGCCG
This sequence comes from Clostridia bacterium, assembly GCA_009930125.1. Classification (GTDB taxonomy): domain Bacteria; phylum Bacillota; class Clostridia; order Clostridiales; family Clostridiaceae; genus Proteiniclasticum. The sequence goes on from RZYZ01000002.1 coordinate 16,614, forward strand.
GCAACAATGAGCGTTTCCTCGCCAAGAATGCTTCGGGCCCGTCTGATTCCTTCCAGAATACCTTCACTGGTGACACCTGTGCTGGGATTTGCTGTGATCACGATATAGTCAAATCCGAGTTCTTTCACCTTCTTGAGATTTTTCTCGCTGCAACGCAGTCCTTCAGGATAAGTGCTTCCATCAGGAACAGGTTCCAGATTCACACCGAGAAATCGTCCGATGATCTTCTTGAAATTCTGAATATACAGAGGGTTTTCTCTGTTCCTCTCTACGATTTCACTAAGCGCTTTCGCATAGGCGGGGATTCCGTGGTAAGGACTCACTTTTTCATCATCATATCCGAAGATGAACGGTGCATCAAAGTTGAATGTATTCAGGGTTATCATGTCTGCGCTGAAGGCTGCGGCGGCTTCAGGGTTGGAGATGCCATCCAGCAGGGGGAAGGTGCTGATGATGGTTTCACACATCAGGGTACGGCCTTCACTGTCACGGATCGCATCGATCAGATCGCTTCTTTTTATTCTGAAATAATCTTCATAGAACAGATCAAACATTCTCATGGTTTATCCTCCTCAATCCTCTTTTCTTCATTCTATCATGAAGAAAAGATATGGACCAACAGAAAAAGCCGCTGTCTTATACGCAGATAAAACAGCGACCTGAAAATCGTTATAAACCTGTAAATTATAACTGAATTTAAGTTATAATGATTACAAAATAGAACGAATACTGTATAATAGAAGAAAATTAGACGTATGCTTTCTTTCTGAATTCCATAGGCGTCATATTTGTGAGCCTTTTAAATGTGATGGTGTAGTAATTCTGGTTGGTGAAACCTACAGACAACGCAATGTCCAGAACGGATTTGTTATCTTTGAGCAGCTGACGCTTGCTTTTCTCAATACGGATCAGGTTGACATATTGTGTGAAGGTGACACCGGTCTCTCTTTTGAAGAGGGTGCAGAAATAGCTTTTGTTCAAGTTCAGGTGACTGATCACTTTGTCTAAAGTGATGTCTTCCTTGTAGTGAGCCTGGATATAATTCATGGCACGTTTCACATTCAGACTGTAGCATCCGGCACATCCTTTTCTTGGACAAAGATCCAGCGTCTGATTCAGCGGTGCCATGTAGAGGTTGTTTGAGTAACAGATATCCAGACTATTGAGCCGTTCCAGATCCTCCTGATTGTAGGGTCCCATAATAACGAATCCATCTTTCAGACGGGTTTTGTTGATGAAATAGGCAGTATAATTATATTCTTTCTGATTGGTTAAAGTAAGAGATGTGTAACTCGTATCAGATGGGTTACTCATTTTCTCCAATAATTTATTTATAATATCGTAATCTCCAAATCTATAGTGGTCTCCACCACTGTACTGGATCTTACCATCATGGCTATAGGCGCTTACAGCGATAAATGTGCTGGCATAGAAGTCCTCGGCCACTTCTCTGGGGTTTCTTTCAATGAACAATATTGGACCTCTCCTTTCATTTGCCCAAATATAGTTATAAAAAAACAAATACTGAGTTAGATAACTGTTCTTATTTTTGCTACTATAAATGAGAATGATTATCAATTTTGTCATGTTAAATTATAGCAATTAATGAAGAGAGGTGTCAAACATAATGGGAAACATTTCCGTTATAAGATATGAAGAATAAACACTTAATCATCACGGCAATTATCTTATCCATTGTTTCCTTATTTATTGGTGCCAAGAATATTTCTTTCGAACAGCTGATTCAAGGTGGCGAAATGGAGATGCTGGTTCTTCTGCTCAGCAGAGTACCCAGACTGATCAGCATACTTGTGACTGGGATGGCTTTAAGTATTTCAGGCCTCATCATGCAGCAGATCACAAGGAACAAGTTTGTGTCGCCCAGCACTGCAGCGACTATGGATTCGGCAAGATTCGGGATCATGTTTTCCATGATTCTGCTGCCAGGGCTTCATGTGATGGGCAAAATGGCCATCGCGTTCATCTTTGCGCTGCTTGGGACGTTTCTCTTCATGTTCATCTTACGAAAGATTAAAGTGAAGAACGTGGTGATCATTCCGCTGGTGGGAATCATGCTTGGGAATCTCATCGATTCCGTAACGACATTCGTTGCCTATCGGTTCGATCTCATCCAGAATATCAATTCATGGCTTCAGGGAAGTTTTTCCATGGTCACCAAGGGCAGATATGAGATCATCTATATCACCATCCCTTTGGGGCTGCTTGCCTATTTCTTTGCCAACAAGTTCACCATAGCAGGAATGGGGGAGGACTTCTCAAAGAATCTTGGACTGAATTATAATCTGGTGGTGAATATCGGACTGACCATTGTATCCCTGATATCCAGCGCGGTTCTGGTCACCATAGGAAGCATTCCTTTCATAGGGCTTATTGTACCCAACATCGTTTCCATGATCCGTGGCGACAACCTGAAGAACAGTCTGGGAACTACAGCGCTGCTTGGTGCAGTGTTTCTGCTGTTCAGTGACATCCTGGGAAGAATCATCATCTATCCCTACGAAATATCCATATCCCTGACAGTGGGTGTATTGGGAAGCATCATATTCATCTATCTGATATTCAAGGGGGTAAGGAAATAGCATGAAAAAGAAAATACTTCTTCTTGGCGTTTTTCTGATCATCGGGATTCTGCTGTTTCTTTTTCTGGGCTTGAATCCGAAAAGCGCCAGCTATGCGCTCTCCAGAAGGATTCCTAAGATCATCGCCATTGTGCTTACGGGTAGTGCCATAGCCTATGCTTCACTGGTCTTTCAGACTGTGACGGAAAATCGCATCCTTACACCGAGTGTGCTTGGACTGGATGCATTATATGTCTTCATACAGACGGTCATTATCTTTCTCGTGGGATCGGAATCGCTGGCAAAGGCGGACAGTAGAGTCAGCTTCATTTTTTCCGTAGTGCTCATGGTCGGATTCAGTGTGGGGATTCTCGGATTCATATTAAAAAAAGTGAAAGGGAATATCTATCTACTTCTTCTGGTGGGAATCATAACAGGAACGCTGTTCAGAAGCGGGTCTTCCTTCCTGCAGGTCATCATAGATCCGAATGAGTTTCTCATCCTTCAGGGAAGTCTCTTCGCCAGTTTCAACAACATCAACACTGAGGTTCTATTCCTCTCATCCCTATTACTGGCTGGGGCTATGATATTTGGCATGACAAAATCCAAGGAGCTGGATGTACTGTCGCTGGGTAGAGACAATGCCATCAATCTGGGTATCCATCATAAGAACCTGGTCAATATGATCCTCGTGATTGTGGCCATCCTGATTTCAGTTTCCACTGCATTGGTAGGACCCATCACATTTCTTGGGATTCTGGTGACAAATCTTTCCCGGGAGCTGATGAAGACCTATAAACACAAGTATCTTCTTGCAGGGGCAATGCTCATCAGTTCCACTGCACTGGTCTATGGTCAGCTGCTGGTGGAAAGGGTGTTTGTATTTAGCACCCCAATCAGCGTAATCATCAACTTCATCGGTGGATTGTATTTCATTTATCTGTTATTAAGGGAGAATCAGTTATGATCAGCGTAAGAAATCTAACAAAACGATATGAGTCAAAAGAAGTGGTTAAGGACGTCACACTGAATATCGAAAAAGGCGTGATTACTTCGTTCATAGGGCCAAACGGAGCGGGTAAAAGCACCCTGTTGTCCATGATCTCCAGACTGATGGAATCCAGCGGAGGAGATGTCCAGATTGACGGGATATCTCTTGAAAGATGGAAATCAAAGGATCTTGCGAAGAAGGTTTCGATATTAAGGCAGAGCAACAGTCTCAATGTGAAACTCACAGTGAGAGAGCTCATCGCCTTTGGGAGATTTCCCTATTCCAAAGGGAATCTCACAGAAGAAGACAACAGGCACATCGATCAGGCCATTGACTATCTGAAACTGGGAGATATTGAAGACCGATACATCAACGAGCTGTCCGGTGGTCAGAAACAAAGAGCCTACATTGCCATGGTCATCGCCCAGGATACAGAATATATTCTGCTGGATGAACCGCTAAATAATCTCGACATGAAGCATGCTGTGGAAATCATGAAGATTCTCAGAAACATCGTGGATGAACTGGGAAAGACCGTTGTCATCGTCATTCACGACATCAATTTCGCATCCGTATATTCGGATCGGATTGTAGCGCTTCAGGATGGAAAGATCAGATATCATGATGATACAGATAAAATCATCAATGCCAAGGTGCTGAGCGAAGTGTTTGACATGGAGTTCAATGTGCATCATCTTGGCGGCAAAAAAATCTGTACCTACTATCAGGAAGGTCTCTGTGATTGTGAAGACAAGAGCTGCATACATAAAGGGAGTCACCTGACCATCGTTCAGTGATGACGATCGAAAAGAAATCAATTGTAAATGATAATAATTAACAACATAAAATAACAACAAGAGGTGTAATAATGACAAAGAGAAAGAATATCGTTTTATCCAGTATCATAGTAACAGCGGCCATGGTTCTATCCGCCTGTGGAAGCACTGCGAAGGCAGATGCACCAGAAACAGAACCATCTGAGACACCGGCAGCAGTGGAAGAGATGACCATAAGCCATGAGCTGGGAGAAGTGACTCTTCCGAAGAATCCAGAGAATGTCGTTGTTTTTGACTACGGTCTGCTGGATCTGATGGATAATTTGGACATTCAGGTGACAGGACTGCCCATGGGCAACATTCCTTCTTTCCTGGAGAAATATAACGACGAGGACATCTATACCAATACTGGCACATTGAAAGAGCCGGATTTTGAGAAGATCTATGAGATAGAACCGGATGTGATTTTCATTTCAGGAAGAACTGCAGCAGCCTATGAAGAACTATCAAAGATTGCTCCAACAGTTTACCTGACGGTCAGCAATGAAGATTACATGAGTTCTGTAGAAGCCAATGCAAAGCTTATTGGAGAACTGTTCGGAAAAGAGCAGGCTGTGGAAGAGAAGCTGGCTGGTCTGAGTGAAAAAGTGGATCTGCTCAAGTCCAAGGTGGAAGAGCTAGATGAAAATGCACTGATCATACTTGCAAATGATGGGGCATTAAGTTCCTACGGAGCTGTTTCCAGGTTTGGCATTCTACATAATACCCTTGGATTCAAGGAGGCGGACACGAATATAGAAGGTTCCACTCACGGTCAGAGCGTGACCTATGAGTACATTCTAGAAAAGAACCCGGATCATCTTTTTGTAGTTGACAGAGCGTCCGTAGTCGGTGGAGAGACCGATGCATCAACCGCCATGGAAAATGACATCGTAAAGGAGACTGAAGCCTACAAGGAAGGCAGAATTCACTATCTCAATGCAGAAGTATGGTACATCACTTCCGGTGGATTCACAGGAACAGAAATGATGCTTGATGAAATTGAAGCGCTTCTGAATCAGTAGGAGCAAACATAGAGATTGAATTGGAAAATAGATAGACTCCTTAATAATGGCCTGAAAAAAGATCAGAATTTCTGATCTTTTTTCTCTATCTGGTAGAGGATACTCATTTACAGCATCGCAACGGAAGGTTCACACATAGAAAACCCCCTCAGTGGAATCACTGAAGGGGTTTCTTTTCTGTTACATGAATTCCTGAAGGAAGCCTTTAATGACTTCTGTCTCGACAGGAAGATCCACCAGAGTGGATTCTTTCAGGAAGGAAACTTTGTCGGTGTAGCTTTGTCTGTCTTCTCTGAAGATAACACCAGTGGGGATCTTATCTCCCCATTCCATGGCCTTGGTAAAGGCTGCGATCTTATCGGTTGGATTATAGCCTGCATCCTCATCAAGATTATAGACTCTCTTCTTATACCATGCGAAGGTGTTCACTTTATTGAAGCTGACGCAAGGCTGAAGAATATCCACAAGGGCATAGCCGTCATAATTAATGGCTTCCTTCATGATGCTCTTCAGATGCTCCTTGTCACCACTGAATGCTCTGGCAACAAATCCGCATCCCAGACCGATGGCTGCCACCATGGGGTTGATGGGAATTGTGTTTACGCCTTCTGGAGTGAAGTCCGTGACATGGCCCAGATCCGAAGTAGGGGAGGACTGACCTTTTGTAAGTCCGTAGATCTGATTGTCATGGACAAAATGCGTCATATTGACATTTCTTTTGATGTTGTGGATGAAGTGGTTTCCGCCTTCTCCATAGGAGTCTCCATCACCGGTGTCGATGATCACTGTCATTTCATGGTTTGCGATTTTTGCAGCAGCTGCTGGTGGGAGAGCACGGCCATGCAGACCCTCAAATCCGTTTGCGTTGATGTACTGCGGCGTCTTGGCAGCCTGGCCGATTCCACCGACCACCAGTACCTTGTGGGGCTCTTTGCCCAGTTCCTCCATGGTTTCCTTCAAGGCTTCAAGGATTGCGAAGTCACCACATCCTGGACACCAGGCGGTCTCGAATGTTACAAATTCTTTCTTTTTCATCATGATAATACCTCCAAAACCTTGCTCTTGATTTCTGTTGCTGATAGTGGACGACCATCATATTTGAGGACAGAATGGTCTACTCTTATTCCGGTCACTTCACTGATGAGGTCCGCAAGCTGTCCGGTATAATTCTGTTCCACATTGACCAGCACTTTGGCTTTCGCCTGATAGGCTCTGAGCAGCTTCTCTGGCAGTGGCCAGATGTCACCAAATACCAGTGCACCGAATTTCTTTTCGCCGGCGGCATTTAGCAGATCAATGGCTTCTGAAAGCTGACTGTGAAGGCTTCCCCATCCGAGCAGAAGTACTTCGGCATCTTCCTCACCCATGAAGTCTGGTTCGAGGAGCTCTTCCTTGAGAAGTTCGAATTTCTTTGCTCTTTTTTCCACCATGTTGATTCGGACGTCACTGGCTTCTGTAATGTTACCTGTCTCATCATGTTCATCACTATCCGAATTCACCATGGTTCCTTCCACTTTACCGGGAACCAGTCTTGGAGAAATTCCGTTTTCGGTCAGTTCATAACGTTTGTATTCTTTTCCGTTTCGATAGATCTCTTCATCTGCCAGATGTCTCTCGATGGTGACTTTATCTAGATCAAATGGAGTAACAGTCCTAACGGCATCCGCCATATACTGGTCTCCGAGTAGTATGATTGGAATCTGATACTTATCTGCAAGGTTGAATGCTCTGGCTGTCTGGTAGAAAGCATCTTCCGGATGCCTCAGAGCAATGACCATCTTGGGGAATTCTCCGTGAGAAGAATTGATGACGAATTTCAGGTCACTCTGTTCTGTTCTGGTAGGCAGACCTGTCGCTGGTCCGGGTCTCTGTATTTCAGCAATGACCAGCGGTGTTTCCGTGATTCCGGCCATACCGACAGCCTCCACCATCAGGGAGTATCCACCACCGGATGTTCCAGTCATGGCTCTTACGCCGGCATAGGAAGCGCCTATAGCCATATTGATCGCAGCAATCTCATCTTCAGCCTGCTCCACAACAACTTTTGCTGGGATCGACTTCTTCACAAGATAACTCATGATGGAAGTGGCTGGCGTCATGGGATAGGCACTGTAGAATTTCATTCCGGCTGCAAGTGCCCCTAGTGCGATGCTTTCATTGGCCTGGACAAGCATAGTAGGTTCCTTACTGGTTTCTGGTTCCTCAAAGCGGGCAGTTTCCAGATCGTGGCCTTTTTCAAAAGCCTCGATGTTCTGATTTACGACCTTTTCGTTGAACTTCTTGGATAGAATATCCTCCAGATGCAGCACATCCATGCCGTAGATTTTCAGCAGAGCTCCCAGTATGACACTGGACTGCACCTTGGGATTTCCCAGTTCTTTTGCGATTTTCTTCGCAGGAATGGTGATGAGTCTTTTGTCATCGGATCTGACATCCTCATCAGCGATGATGAATCCGTCCGGATTCAGTCTACCAATATGAAGATCCACAGTTTCCTGATTCAGTGCGATAATCCCATCCAGATCATCACGATGTGTTTTGACTTCATTTTCCGAGAAACGAATCTGGAAGAAGTTGTGTCCTCCACGCACACGAGACATGTAGTCCTGCAGCGTGAAAAGATGATAACCTCTTCTCTGAAGTATTTTCGATAAGTTTGAACTTAAGGTTTCCATGCCTTGACCGGCAGCTCCACCTATTAACAGGTTAAAATTCATATACTATTCACCTCTTATAATTATTATGCCTCAATTATAACAAAGCATTTGGCAATATCTGAGTAGACATGGAAGTTTCAATCTTTATACATGATTTGGAAACATGGTTCATTTTGTGTTAAAAGAAAACCTTTAGATTCAGGCAAAACAGACCCGAAGAGTGATATATCATTGATAAATCCTGTCAAAAAATCCCAAGTTTGATTAATCTATCAGAATAATTTATCAGATTGTGAAACTAGTCTTATTCATGATGATTTTCAGGCTGTGTGATTTCATCAAGGAAATGAATCTGTACTAAAAAAGAATAATAAGATTTAAACAAGTATCTAGCTGAAATTCAGTGTGTAACAATCTGTTTTCAGCTGTTTGAGGAAAAGAAAAAACAAAGGCGGAGATTTGTAGCAATGAAAATAATTCTAACAGTTCAGATGAAAAATGGATACCTGTTATTAAATACCGAATATTCGTTAATAAAACTACTTGCTTGTGTTGTAAACTATTACAGTGCCCTTATTGAATAACTTCAGAAAAATGCTTATTATAGTAGTGTAGATTAAAATGTGGTTAGGAGGTTCGGAATTGGATAATTTAAAAAGAACAGCGTTGGCAGACGAATACCAGAAATATGATGGAAAAACTGTTGATTTTGCTGGATGGTTTATGCCAGTTGAATTCGAAGGGATTCTTAAAGAACATGAGGCTGTTAGAAATAATGTTGGATTATTTGATGTCTCCCATATGGGTGAAATCACAGTCAAAGGAAAGGATGCCCTTGCATTTGTCAATTATCTCATTACTAATGATCTTGAGAAGATTGTAGACAATCAGGTGCTTTATACGTATTTATGCAGAGAAGATGGTGGAGTGGTTGATGATATCCTTGTCTACCGCTTCGGAAAAGAAGACATTCTGCTCGTAGTCAATGCATCCAATACAGAGAAGGACTTTGAATGGGTGAAAAGCAACAAAGGTGATTTCGATGTCGAAATTGAGAATGTTTCAGATGAAACCGCTCAGCTTGCGATTCAGGGACCCAATGCGGAAGCGCTCTTACAGGTGCATACAGAAACAGATCTTTCTGAGATCAAGTTCTTCTTTGCGAAGAGAGATGTCATGATTGACGGGAAAAGGTGCATGGTCTCGAGAACCGGATATACCGGAGAAGATGGTTTTGAGATTTATCTCTCCAATGATGATGTAGTAGAGCTCTACACGAACCTGATCGAAGATGGAGCGCTTCCAATCGGTCTAGGTGCAAGAGATACGCTGAGATTTGAAGCCAATCTTCCTCTATATGGAAATGAGCTGAGTGATGACTGGACACCTGTAGAAGCTGGATACGGTTTCTTTGTGAAGGTGGACAAGGAGAACTTCATAGGAAAGGAAGTTCTGGCAAAGCAGAAAGCAGAAGGCGTTTCCAGAAAGATCGTCGGGTTTACCATGTCAGATAAGAAAATTCCAAGACATGGCTACAAAGTGTTCAAAGACGAAAAGGAAATCGGTTTTGTCACAACAGGATACAAATCTCCTACCCTGGGAGAAATTATCGGACTTGCCATGGTGGATGCTGCGTATGCGAAAACAGGCACGGAACTGGATATCCAGATCAGAAACAAAATGTCCAAAGCGACTGTGAGAAACAGAAAGTTTCTAGTAAAATAGTAGAAGAAAGAATTTAAATATAAAGGAGATAGAATTATGTCAACAGTATTAGAAGGATTATATTACACAAAGGATCATGAGTGGGTAAGAGTTGAGGGAGAAAAGGCTTATATCGGAATCACAGATCATGCACAGCATGCATTAGGTTCCATAGTATATGTGGAGCTTCCTGAAGTAGGAGACGAAATCGAAATGGACGATAATCTTGGTGTTGTGGAATCTGTAAAAGCAGCATCTGATATCATCATGCCGGTATCTGGAGAAGTGGTTGAAATCAACGAGGATCTGGAAGACAATCCTGAGCTGATCAACGAAGCGCCATACGACAATCATCTGGTCATTGTCACCTTAAAGGATGACAGCGAACTGGAAGGTCTATTAGGAAAAGAGGATTACGAAGCATTCATTTCTGAGGAGGAGTAAACATGCATCCATACCTGCCAAATACGGATGAAGATGTCAAGAAAATGCTTGATGTCATCGGACTGGAATCAACAGAGGAACTCTTCAAGAGTATACCTGAGAACCTTAAACTGAAAAAAGGTCTGGATCTTCCGAAGTCAAAATCGGAGATCGAGGTCAGAGGAATCATGAATGGAATCGCTGCCAAGAATCAGAGCATAGATGAACTTGTATGCTTTTTAGGAGCAGGTTCTTATGATCACTATATTCCTTCTGTCATCAGACACATCGTATCACGTTCGGAATTCTATACCGCATACACACCTTACCAGCCTGAAATCAGTCAGGGCACATTGCAGAGTGTGTTTGAATATCAGAGCATGATGTGCTCGCTTACTGGCATGGATGTATCAAATGTTTCCATGTATGATGGCGCGACTTCAGCATCTGAAGCAGCAATTCTGGCATCTGTCCAGACAAAGAGAAGTAAGGTTCTGGTTTCAGAAACCCTTAATCCTGAATATAAGGAAGTGCTGAAATCTTACATGCAGTTCAGATCTGTAGATGTGGAATTCATCGCAGAAAAAGATGGTGTGACAGATTATGAGGAACTGAAATCGAAACTGGATAAGGATACAGCGGGAGTGATTCTCCAATATCCGAATTTCTATGGTGTCGTGGAGAATATCCGCGAGATGGAAGAAGCGATTCATGAGAACAAATCTTTGCTTATCATGAGTGCAGACCCCATAGCCCTTGGCATGCTGAAGAGTCCAGGTGAACTGAAGGCGGATATCGTCGTGGGAGAAGGGCAAGCCCTTGGACAGAACCTTAATTTTGGTGGCCCAGTACTGGGCTTCATGGCAGCAACCAAGAAGCTCATGAGAAAAATGCCGGGAAGAATCGTCGGAGAAACTGTAGACAGAGACGGAAAAAGAGCTTATGTGCTTACACTTCAGGCGAGAGAGCAGCATATCAGAAGATACAAGGCGACATCAAATATCTGCTCAGACCAGACACTGAACTCCATAGCTGCAGCTGTATACATGGCTACATTAGGAAAGCAGGGTATGAAGGAAGTTGCTGTGCAGTCTTTCAAGAAAGCGCATTACACCTATGATAAGCTCATGGAAACCGGGAAGTATAAGCCTGTATTTGATAAACCGTTTTTCAAAGAGTTTGCAATCCTTTGCCCGAAGAGTGTGGATGAAATCAATACCGCACTAAGAAAAGAAGGAATACTGGGTGGGTTCGATCTAAGTAGAGTGAACGACAAATTAGAGAATACAATGCTTGTGGCGGTTACGGAAAACAGAACCATGGAAGACATAGAAAAGTTTGTTAGAATCATGGAGGAGATATGATGACTTACAATAAATTAATATTTGAATTGTCAAAGCCAGGAAGAAAGTCTTATGCTCTCCCAGAAGATACACTTAAAGATATGAAGATCACGGATTATATCGGTGAAGAATATCTGAGAGAGGATGAGCTTGATTTTCCAGAAGTCAGTGAGTTGGAGATCATCAGACACTATACGTTATTATCCAAGAAGAATTACTCCATTGATTCAGGGTTCTATCCATTAGGTTCCTGTACCATGAAGTACAGCCCTAAAATCAATGAGGATGTGGCGGCAAATCCTAATTTTGCAAGGCTTCATCCATTCCAGCCGGAGGACACCGTTCAGGGTGCGCTGGAAGTGATGTATTCGGTTCAGGAGACCATCAAAGAAATCTCCGGCATGGATGCGGTGACACTGCAGCCTGCAGCTGGAGCGCACGGTGAACTCGTGGGGCTGATGCTCCTGAAGAAATACCATCAGATGAGAAACGATACAAAGAGAACAAAGATCATAGTGCCGGATTCCGCCCATGGAACCAATCCTGCTTCAGTAGCGGTTGCGGGGTTTGATGTAGTGGAAGTGGCTTCTCATAAAGACGGATCAGTGGATATCGATTCTCTTAAGTCCGTGCTGAGTGATGAAATTGCCGGTCTTATGCTGACCAATCCATCCACACTGGGGCTGTTCGAGAAGCACATCAAGGAAATTGCCGACCTTGTTCATGAAGCAGGTGGGCTACTGTATTATGATGGAGCAAACATGAATGCCATTATGGGTATTGTAAGACCTGGAGATATGGGTTTCGACGTTCTTCATTACAATCTGCATAAGACCTTCTCCACACCACATGGTGGTGGAGGGCCGGGTTCAGGGCCAGTGGCCTGTAAAGCGAACCTGATGGAATACCTGCCGGTTCCGATTGTGAATATGGAAAATGGAAGATACTATCTGGATTACAGCCTGAAAGATTCCATCGGAAAGGTGAAGAACTATTTCGGAAACTTCGGGGTGATTCTGAGAGCGTATGTATATATGCTGACCATGGGTTCAGACGGACTGAAGGCAGCATCCACCAATGCGGTGCTTAATGCCAATTATATGAAAGCAAGCCTGAAAGATCATTATAAAGTTGCAGTGGATGAGACATGCATGCATGAAGTTGTATTCGCGGGGCTCAAGAAAAAGTCTGAGACAGTTTCCACACTGGATGTGGCAAAGCGAATCATCGACTATGGCTATCATCCGCCAACCATGTATTTCCCGCTGATTGTAGAGGGAGCTCTTATGGTTGAACCGACGGAAACAGAAAGCAAGGAAACGCTGGATGCTTACATTGAGGTTATGAAGCAGATTGCAAAAGAAGCGGAGGAATCACCGGAGCTTCTGAAAGATGCGCCACATGACACGCCTGTCAGAAGACTGGACGAAGCGCTTGCGGCAAGACAGCTGGTTCTGCATTGGACAAAGGAGTAGATATGGCTGAAAAAGTGATTATTATGGGTGGAGGACCTGGCGGCTATGTGGCCGCCATCCGTCTTAATAACATGGGTTTTGAGACCACACTCATTGAAAAGAACCGTATCGGAGGAGTCTGTCTGAATATTGGATGCATTCCCACGAAAGCTCTATATAAGAGTGCTGAAGTATATAATCAGTTCAGCAAACTGGAAAGCTATGGGCTGGATTTGGAAGGTACAGTAAAACCGAATGCATCTAAAATCAGAGAACGAAAGAATGACATTGTGGATACCTTAGTCACAGGAATTGAAAAGCTGCTTAGTTCAGCAGGGGTGGAAGTGATTCATGGTGAAGCGAAGATTACCGGAAAAAATTCACTGGAAGTCAACGGTGAAACGCTGGAATTTGATCGCCTGATCATTGCAACAGGTTCATCCTCCTTCATCCCTCCCATTAAAGGCGTGGATCAGGAAGGCGTGATCACCAGCACCGAACTGCTGGATTTCACGGAAATTCCAGAGGAACTTGTAATCGTTGGAGGCGGTGTCATTGGCATGGAGTTTGCAGGAATATTTGCAAGCTTTGGTACAAAGGTCACCGTGCTGGAAGCTTTACCTGGGATTCTCCCTGGCATTGACGGCGAAATCGTCAAAAGACTGAAGCCTCTTCTGAAGAAGAAGTCCATAGATGTGAAGACATCCATGATGGTGAAGGAAATAATCCGGGAAAACGGAAAGCTGAAAGTGATTTCAGAAGGAGCGAAAGGACCTGTAGAGGTTTATGGAGACCAGGTGCTTATCGCAACAGGCAGAAAAGCGAATGTGAAAGGAATCGGACTGGAAGAAGCTGGAATTACCGTAGGCAGAAAAGGGATTGAAGTGGATGAAAACTTTGAGACCAACATCAAAGGAATCTACGCCATTGGGGATGTCAATGGGAAATGGCTTCTGGCCCACGCGGCTTCAGCACAGGGGGAGTTCGTGGCGGAGAAGATTGCAGGAGAACATCCTGTCATAGGCAAGTTTGTTCCCGGATGCGTATTCCTGTTTCCTGAAATCGCCAGTGTCGGTTATACGGAAGAGCAGCTGAAAGAAGAGAACATCGAGTACCTGACCAGTAAATTCATGTTTGGAGCAAATGGAAAAGCGCTGACCATGGGTGAAGGAGAAGGTCTGATCAAAGTTATTTCAGATCTCGATTACAAAATCATCGGTGTTCATATCATGGGACCACATGCATCAGATCTTATTCATGAAGGGCTCATCGCCTGTGAAAAAGGTCTTGTCGCAGATGATTTCAAAGATCTCATCCATGCGCATCCTACATTACCTGAGGCGTTTTTTGAAAGTGTCATGGGGCTGAAGGGTGAAGCAGTACATATGGTTAAACCAAGGAGAAAGTAATGAGATATATTATCAGCGAAAATACAGATGCATACTTCAATCTGGCATCAGAAGAATATTTACTGAAGCATACAGATGAGGAGATATTTTATCTGTGGAGAAACGACAATGCGATTATTGTAGGCAAGAATCAGAACACCTTGTCTGAAATCAATGTGGATTATGTCAAAGAAAAGAATATTAAAGTGGTCAGAAGACTCACAGGTGGCGGTGCTGTGTACCACGACCTGGGAAATCTGAATTATACTTTCATTGAAAACAAAAAGAAAAATTTCAATGATTTCAGAGGGTTCTGCGAACCTATAACAACAGCGTTGAATGAAATGGGTGTAGAAGCGGAGTTTTCCGGTAGAAATGATATGACCATCGAAGGAAAGAAGTTTTCCGGTACTGCACAGTGCAAGTACAAAGACAGAGTGATGCACCATGGTACACTGCTTTTTTCCTCAGTGAAGGCTGATATTTCTGGAGCGCTGAAACCGAGAGAAATCAAGTTCAGTGGAAAGAGCGTCAAATCTGTTTCCTCAAGAATCACGAACATCAGTGATCATCTGGAAGGGGATATGGATGTCATTGAATTCAGAAATCGGGTCATGAAATCTGTAGCTGGCGGAATGGATCAGGTGACTACGTTTTCTGATCAAGAGGTTTCGGAAATCATCAGGCTCCGAGATGAGAAATATGCCAAATGGGAATGGAATTACGGGCATAGTCCGAAATTTGAAATGACCAGAGAAGGAAGATTTCCAGGAGGAACCCTTGAAGTGACTCTTGAAGTCAAAAAAGGCGTGATAGAGAAAATCAGAATCTATGGCGACTTTTTCGGGACAAGGGATGTCTCAACACTGGAAAGTGCACTGACAGGAGTAGCCCACAATGAAGAGGCGATAAGCAAAGTGCTTCAAAACCTTGATATCCATGATTACATGGTAAATATCACGAAGGAAGATCTTCTGGGGCTTCTTATCTAACAGAATAAAGACAAAAGGATTTAAGCTTTGCTTAAATCCTTTTGTCTTTATATAAATATGATTGCTATTTAAAATGCTGTGTAGCGTATAATGTGGGGAGTTTTCTGTCATACTTCGCGAAGTACTGGTCTCCTTTTAGTACGCCTGCACCCATTCTGGTCACCCTGGAATCCAGTATGTTGGCTCTGTGACCTGGCGAATTCATCCATTTTGCAACGATGAACTCGGCAGAATATTTACTGGAGTCGCTAGAGGCGAGCATATAAATGTTTTCTGCCACTGCGTATTTCGTTGTATGTGCGAAGTTGTTCGTCTCAAACATGAGTCTTGTGTGACTTCTGGATGACTGATAAAGCGAATCATCCCAGACCAGATTGCTCAGCCCGTTTTCTCTTCTGTACCTGTTTGTAACCGCAAGAATCTCTTTTTCCACCTGACTTAAATAGGAGAATGTCTTTGTCTCCTCAACAGGAGGGGCTACTGGAGCAGGAGATTCCTTAGGGGGTTCAGGTTCTTTTAAGGGTTCTGGTACTGGAGACTCTTTGGGTGGGGCAGGGGCAGGTTCTTTCACGGGTTCTGGAGCAGGTTTGGAAGCTACGGTTTCAGCTGGTGCGGCAGCAGGCTGCTTTGCTGGAGCTGATGGTTTTGGTGTAGCGGGTTTTACTGGAACTGTGGATGCCTGTACAGCTGATTTTGTGTCTGATGCATTTTCGTTTTTTGCAACAGATTCCTGTTCTTTTTGAGCGGCAGCTTCGGCTGCTAATCTCTTTCTGTTTTCGGCAATCGCTTTTCTTTCTTCAAGATGGAATTCACCATGAATGATTTTCATTTTATCTGCAAGATCGAATGAGAAACCATCCTCGTATCTGGTCAGAACCCTTGGTGCTGGGGTATAAGTGATGATGGATTTCTCTTCTAAAAGCTGCTCAGCATTGGTCATTACAACCTCTGGCTGCTACTTCGGAAAGCTGTTCATTTCGTTCTGTCTGAACAGAAATGAGGTTGAAAACAGTGTTGATGTGGCTAGGAATAGTAGGATCAGTTTCTTCATTACTCACCTCATACTTTCATGATATTTTTAATATAGTAATTCTAATACGTGTGAATAATATCATAACTTTTCTTACTCTACAATTGTTTGAGAAAACTGAACTTTATTATGGGTATTAACATAATTTCACCTCAAAAAATAGTACAGCGGATAATATTCGCGTGTTTATTGAAGTGAAGTGAGTTAAAGTAGAATGTATAGAATAAAAATATGTGCAGTTTAAAATTTCGCCAAAAATACATTGAGATCCACCACTGATTTAAATGAAAATTGTAGAAAAATAAATTTAAATATGTAATAGAATGTTAACAAAGAACCAAATGCAGGTGATAGTTATTCGCTAAATTGAATGAAGATAATATAAAACCGCCGGAGACACCCGGCGGTTTTATATTTCAAGGAATATTTGTTTCATTGAACTTAACCAATAGAATGACAAACATGGTCAAGTGCGATCTATTGTGAATGAGTTATTATAGAAATTTTTTCTGGATGTCCATTTCTCTCTGTACTAGCCATGGATTAAAGTCATGAGCAATGGAATCTTCAGTAATGAATCTGACGACTGCTTTGAATACTTTTTTCATATTGGAACCTCCATGTTTTTTCTTTTTATTTTTCTCTCATGTACATTATTGCAAATCTGTACATGCAAGTCAAGAACTAATTGTTAAATAATAATGCAGGATTTCCTGCAAATATCAAAAATGTAAAGGAATCTGATGACATCTGAACAAAATAATATAGTTTTCTCTTATATTAAAGAAAAATAGATTATTGAGTGGAATTATTATGAGAATGAAACATGAAGGTCTATTTCAATCGTTTACAAATACAAGTTTCAGAAAGTAATAATGCGTTTTCTGCAAGTTGGTTGATGAAACCGTCCTGTTTTCTGATACAATATTTACATCAGAGTGAGGAGGTTATTCAAAATGAAAAAAATCGCATTGGCAGGTGGCTGTTTCTGGGGTGTAGATGAGTTTTTCTCCAGAAAAGAAGGAGTCTTATATACCAAATCAGGATACTCGAATGGTCAGGTGGAAAATCCTACGTACGAACAGGTGTGTTCCGGAACTACCGGGCATGCGGAGACAGTTTATATTGAATATGATGAAAATCAGATTACTTTAAAAGAGGTTCTTGAGAAGTTTTTCAAGGTTATTGACCCTACATCCCTTAACAGACAAGGAAATGATAAAGGAACCCAATACAGAACAGGGATTTATTACATTGAAGAAGGGGACAAGGAGATTTCAGAAGAATTCATCAGAATGAAAGCACCGAAATATGATAAGCCCATCGTTGTTGAAGTGGAACCGCTGAGGAACTTTTTTGACGCAGAGGAGTATCATCAGGATTATCTGAAGAAAAATCCGAGGGGTTATTGTCATATAGACTTAAGCATAGATTAATAAGAAAGCCATGAAACAATGCAGTTTCATGGCTTTCTTAAATGAGGTTACTGAAAATAGATGAGTGCTGAAACAAATAATGAGGACAAAATGATATTGTACATGACACTGATGCCTTTATAGGCAAGAACCAGTGAAAGTAGACCGCCCGATAAGCCGATATAAAAGGATCCGCCTACACTGAAAACACCGGGAACAACAAGTGTTCCTAATGCTGCCAGTGGGATACTTGCCAGAAACCTGGAAACATACTTGTTGCTGATCGCTTTTCTACTTAGAAATGCCGGTAGGATTCTTGGAATCTGAGTAGCCAGAGACATGCCAAGAATCGCAAGCATATAATCATTCATGATCATCACCTCCCAATAATGTTCCAGCTGCTGCTCCGACAAGAATGGATACGAGAATAGCCAGTCCACTGCTCAGATATGATGTAATGATTGTGTTTGCAGCCATGCTTACTACAGGTACATAAAGCAGCTTTGGATTCACTTTCAGAGATGAAACAAGTAGTGTGATGAACAGTGTATAAATGGCTATTTCAAGTCCTTGTGAAAGAATTCCGGGAAGGATATTTCCGAATAGAATGCCAGCTACTGCTCCCAAAACCCAGGACAGATAGGAACCGAGCATAACACCTTTTGCATATGGACCATTCAGGTTCTTGTCCAGCGACAGAAAGGCGAAGGTTTCATCTGTGAGACCTAAACTGGTTAAGATTCGATCTGACTGGGGAAGCGTGATTCTATTCTGAAAGGAGAGTCCCATCACGACATGTCTGAAATTCAGCACGCCGATTGCCATGGCCATTTCCCAGGGAGATGTG
>RZYZ01000077.1 GCA_009930125.1 Clostridia bacterium
GCACATGGAAGTCCATGGCTCCACTTTTATTGTTTCTTTTGCTCATGTTTCCCTTCTCCTCTATATCCACTGAAGAGTTCACCGCTTTATCCTTCTCACGCTACGTTGAGATCCTTTGAAATTCTCTTGCTCTGAAGTCTTACAACCAGGAATCCTGTACCAAAGGCCGCTGCAATGACCAGAAGATACTGGATCATGGATGCCGCTGAATTGGTGTATAGCAGAAGTCCAGGGATGAATGTGATGCCCATGCCTGTGGCAGTAAGTCCGAAGATGTAAGTGACCAGTCCACCCACTGCTCCACCGACGATTCCGGAAATGAAGATTCTAAGGCTTCTCAGGTTCACACCAAAGAGAAGCGGCTCTGTGATTCCGAACAAGGTGGAGGTGGTGGAGGATAGAGCATTGGACTTCTTCAGCTTGTCCTTCATGATCAGCGCCGCGCTGATGGCTGCACCGAACTGTCCGGCCATGCTGGCTGTTCCCAGCGGATTCAGAACGTTGGTGCCCGTATCAGCCAGAAGCTGAAGCTCGATGATGGACAGAGAGTGGTGCAGTCCTGTGATGACCAGCACCTGCTGAAGACCTGCATAGATGATGTATCCGATGCCCAGTGGTGCCTGAATCAGCATGACGATGAAGTCTGTGACCCAGATCTCCATGGTATGGGTGATGGGTCCTAAAATGAACAGCATCAGGAAAATGGTGATGGTCAGTGTCAGAAACGGTGTAACCACCAGGTCGATCATCTGAGGCACGAAAGTTCTCAGCTTCTTCTCGATCTTTGCAACAAGGAGTCCTGCCACGATGGCTGGAATGATGGAGCCCTGATAACCTACCAGAGGAATATCGATGCCAAAGAGGCTGAATGCCAGAGGCTCTGCGTTGCCGCCAGCCACTGCCCACGCATTAGGAAGCTGAGGTGCAACCATCATAAGACCTACAACGATACCGATGATGGGATTTCCTCCGAACTTCTTGGTGGCGCTGTAAGCAATCAGTACAGGCAGGAAGGCAAAGGCTGTATCAGTCAGCATCTCAAACAGACTCAGCATGGTCGGCGTAAAGTTCACACCCAGTTCCAGAAGCAGACCTCGAAGACCCATGAGCAGTCCCGTGGTGACCAGAGCCGGAATCAGAGGAATCAGAATATCCGCCAGAGTTCTGACGATCTTCTGCCCGGTATTCATATTGGAATAGACATCTTCCTTGAAAGTTGTGCTGGTGTCCTTATCCGTCATCTGCATAAACTCCGCATGAATCTCATTGACCTTTCCCGTACCGAAGATGAACTGATGCTGTCCGGTATTGAAGAAATAGCCCTTGCTTCCAGTGACGTTCTCCGCTTTTTCCTTGTCCAGCTTGCTGTTGCCTTCAGAATGATTCTCAGTCTGGTGGCACAATGCTCGAAGTTCTTGATGTTGTCTTCTCCACCCACTGCAGCAAGGATGTCTTGAATCGACTTTTCATGTTTCATTTTCTTTCCTCCTAATGATTGGTATAAGTAGCAGCAGCTTCCTCAAGATCGCTCTTGATTTTCGTACCGGTTCCATTAAAATTCTCTATATGTATGATTCCGTCTGTCTTAACCCTTTGATCTTGCTGTATCTCACTCCTAATGAATGGGATATCGCTCTTGCAACATGGTATTTCGTCTGTTTTGTAAAGGATTTCCTGAACCCTATTGCAATGTATCTTCTTTTGTGGTATTTTCTGATTATTGGAACCGGTTCTAATTGATATTATTGTAGCGGATACTTTTCCGTTTGTAAAGGGTATCAGTAAAAATTAATAGATTCACAATCCATCTTCCATATCGAGGACCGGTTTCAGCAGATTCCCATTTTAAGAACGACTCCGCTTCAGGATTCCCATTCATTCTAAGAAAGGCGTGAAAAAAGACCTGAAGCAAATCACTTCAGATCCTTCTAAGAGCTATTTTCTTGTGATGGTGGATTCCTTGGGCAGAAACTCGCAGCCTAAGGTGATTCTTCTTGGAATCTCCTCTCCCTCGATGATGCGCAGAAGATTCTCCACTGCGATCTTTCCCATCTCCTTGTAGGCATACTTCACCGTGGTGATGGAAGGAGAAATGAGATCTGTGATGGAATACCCGCCGAAGCCTGAAACAGATACATCCTCTGGCACGCTCTTTCCTAAGGACACCGAAGCCTTGTAGGCAGCAATGGCAATGTTGTCTGTGGCGCAGATGATGTAGGTGGCCTTGGAGCCCTTGAGATAATCCTTCAGAAGCTGGACGGCTTTGTCGTAGTTGAAATCCACCACGACTTCCTCCACACGGATGTCATCGGATAGGGAAAGTCCATCCAGTACGCCCTTTTTACGAAGTCTGCCTGCGGCTTCATCGGTTTCCGCGACTCCCACATAGAGCACATCCTTGTGACCCAGCTCCACTGCATGCTTTCCGATATGATATCCCGCATCCAGTTCATCGTGGACGATGGCGTAGGTGGCATCACTTCTCTGCCCCAGAAGGATCACAGGAATGCCGATCTTACTGATGGCTTCCCGATGGGCTTTGGTCACTACCGTGGCAAGAAGGATGATGCCGGCCACTTTCTGCCTGGACAGCGCATAGAGGTTCTCCACCTCCCGGTCCACATCCTGGTCCGTGTTGGTGATGAGCAGCTGATAGTTCTTCTCCTTCAGCGCCCGGTCCACACTGCCCAGAATTTCATTGGTGGCATAGGAATTCAGTCTTGGAATGATGGTGCCCACCAGATTGGATTTCTTGATTTTCAGGCTCTGGGCAAAAGTGTTGGGCACATAATCCGTCTCCGCGATGATCCGGTCCAGTGTTTCCTTGGTTTTTTGGCTCACAGAACCACCATTGAGGTACCTGGACACCGTGCTCTTTGCAACCCCGGCAAGTTTCGCGATATCATTGATTGTAACCATTTCCCTACACCCCCTTTCCCTGCTGTATTTAGAATAATCATACCACAAAGCGTGTATCCCACCAAGAACCCCCAGCGAAAGAAATCTCGTCTCATCTCATTGACAGAGTCGGCAACTTGAAAGACTATAGTAGTAAGAGGATGATAAGAACTTGAACTGTACAAGATCGTAAAACAAAACCATCAGGAGGTAATGAAAAATGATTTTAGGTGCAATTGAAGCAGGCGGAACCAAATTCGTTCTGACTGTCGGCAACGAAAAAGGCGAACTCACAGAGAAACTATCCATCCCCACCAGAACTCCGGAGGAAACCATGCCGGAAATCTACGCATTCTTCCGAGACAAGAACATAGAGGCCCTTGGCATCGGATGTTTCGGTCCTCTGGAACTGAATAAGGAGAAAGAGAAGTACGGCTACATCACCTCCACCCCCAAGCTCGCCTGGGCGGATTATGATATCCTGGGCAATCTGAAGAACAACCTGAAAGTGCCAGTGGAGATTTCCACCGATGTCAGCGGCGCTGCCCTTGGAGAAGTCACCTTCGGTGCCTACAAAAAGGAAAACACCCTTCTCTACATCACGGTGGGCACAGGCATCGGCGGCGGATATGTCATCGACGGAAAAATCCACAACGGCATGCTGCATCCGGAAATGGGTCATGTTCTTGTCACGAAGAACCCAAGAGATACCTATAAGGGCGCCTGCCCTTATCATGAGAACTGCCTGGAAGGCCTTGCGGCAGGTCCTGCCAACGAAGGAAGAACCGGCATGAAAGGCATCGACATCCCAGATGACCATGAATCCTTCCACTTCATCGCCGAATACATGGCGGAAGCCCTCATGAGCTATATCCTGGTCCTTTCTCCCACAAAAATCGTTCTGGGCGGAGGCGTCATGGCAAGAAGCCACATGCTTCCTGAAATCAGGCAGATCCTCGAGAAAAAACTGAACGGATACATCAAGACCGATCAGCTGAGCAGTCTTGACAGCTATATCGTCACGCCTTCTCTTGGAACAGAGTCCGGCATCAAAGGCGCTCTGGCCCTGGCCCTCATGGCAAAATAGTTCTCCAAGTCAATAAACACGAATCCCGAATCGGAACTGTTTAATCAGTCCTGATTCGGGATTCTTTCTACTATTCTGCACTCAGAAGTATGATGAATCACCCATTCTCTATCGGAGCTTCTTTATGCCTCTGATTATGTATGGAAGGCCGAGGCCAATGAGACCGCCAGCGGTGCCCAATAGATAATTGCCCGTCACAACGCCAAGGCCAATACCAATGATGAATCCGCCTAGAATGAGATTCTCTTCCAGATCCTCCTGATTTTCCCTTTCTTCCGTAGCATCACCTGTTAACTTCACGTCCGAAGCCTCTTCTCCCAGAAGCTCATCAAGGGATAGTCCGTAGTATGCACCCAGCATCTTCATTTTCTCCATGTCAGGGGTGGCTGCGCCTGTCTCCCATTTGGATATGGACTGCCTGGTGATGTGAAGCACCTTGGCCAGCTCCTCCTGAGAAATCCCTCTTTCCTTTCTTAAATCCTTCAGTCTTTCCGAAAAAGTCATTCTGTCTCACCTCCTCTTCAGTATACTTTACACATCTCTTTTCCGAAAGAGAAAGGCGTTTGCACCCTCGAACTTATTAGTTGCGCCTCTCATTTCAAGCTACCTCTTTCTTTATGCCTCTTCTCACCGGACCCGTTCCATCAGAAAAGCCACCCGGAGGTGGCTTTCTGTATTCTTCTGATTTTTCTTAGTCTACTTTGAAGGAAACCTTCACATTCACTCTGTAATTGACGATTTCTTCTCCTTCAACAATAGCCTGCATGTCTTTCACATACACACTCTTGATGTTCTTCACGGTCTTGGCGGCTTCTTTCACTGCTACCTTTGTGGCTGCTTCAAATCCTTCCGTGGATTCAGCCAGAATTTCAATGACTTTTACTACTGACATATACTTACCTCCTAAAAATATTCATTAAAGATATCTTAACAAAGAAGTGAAGCGATACTGTGACAATAGAAGAAACATTCTGTAAAGCTTCCTAACGGATGGCATCGGCCTTGGCTTTTCTGCCCTGAAGGATGGAAAGCACCACCAGTACCATCATCATGATGAGCACCACCACAATGGCACTCATGCCCGCATAGATGCCGAAGGCATCCGAGAGTGCCCCCGTGAGAATCGGCATCACGATGGCGCCGACGCCTCCAAGAAGGAGCAGTACCCCCATAGCCATGGGGAAATCTTTGATGGTCTTGCCGACCTTGGACACGGTGGTCGGATAAATTCCTGCCATGGAAAGCCCGATCCCGAAGATGGCGATGGTGATCAGTGTCACATTGGTGGTGGACAGCAGAAGGAAATAGAACAGTACCGTTCCTGTGGTGGTCACAAGAAGAAGGGTCTCCTTCTTTATGCGGTCCCCATAGAAGCTCACGGCAAGTCTTCCTGCAAGGATGGCCATCCACAGCATGGATGCCAGCCCCTGGGCATAGCCGATGCTCATGATATCCGCATCCACAAAATACTTCACGATCCATCCGTTGATGGTGGCTTCACCTGCCAGATAGAAGAAAAGAATGCCGGCATGAACCCAGAAGACCTGGGACTTCAGAAACTCGTAGCCCTTCTTTCCTTCCTTCACCGCCACCTTCTCCTTCATCTCCATTCTGGAGAAGAAGAACACAGAGAGTGAGGTCAGAACAACAATGATCATGGCACTGAGTCTCCATCCGTTGTCTCCTGCGATCTTCGTGGAGAAGATCACAAGGATCGGAGCAAGGATGGCCCCCACCGCAAATACGCTGTGCAGAAAGCTGAGCGCTGAAGGACTGCTGTCGGAAACCTCGTTGACCATGGTGTTGTTGAAATTGCTGACGCTTCCTCTACTGATTCCTGTGAAAAGAAAAGCCACAAGAAGAAGCAGCGGACTGCCCGTTACAATCATCAGCGTAAATCCGATGACCACAAAGCTTGAGAGCATCACGATGGACCTCTTTCTGCCTAAGTAGAGCGGCAGAATGCCTGCCACAAACCCTGCAGCAAGATTACCCAGGGAATGGGCGGAGATCAGGGATCCGCTCAAGGTGTCGGATAGACCGTACTCCCTGCTTATAAGCGGAAGCAGTGACCCCATGACCATGGCAAAAATACCATTGACGAAAAACACATAAAACACTGCATTCAGGATGAATTTCTCCCGTTTGTCCAGTCTGGTGTAAAAATTTTCACGTTGCATAGTTATAATATCCTCATCTTTCAAATTCTCTCCATGAACCCTGCCTGGTTTCTTTAAGCGGTTTCATGATTTCTTCTCTCTGTTTTTTTCTGAAAATGGATGGAAGGCAGACCTTCTCAGTCTACCTTCAATCTCTGGCTTGTATGTTTTTATGCCTTTATGCCTTTATGCCTTTATGCCTTTATGCCTTTATGAAATAATCAGCATATTCTCCATGGATCTTGTCTCCAAGTCTTTCGATGCCCCCATAGAGATGCTTTGTGATCATAGGCTCCACTTCCTCGTAGCGTCCTTCCTTCATCATCTGAACCAGCATCTTGTGCTCTTCATAGATGGCTTGGAAGTTCTTCACCACCACGATATCCAGCATTCTGAATCTTGTGTAGTGAACCAGAAGCTTCTGGATCTCTTCCCAGACAATGCATTTGTCCGTTTCGATGAACCAGTTCTTGTGGAACTCACTGTCCAGTTCATAGAAGTCATCGGGTGTGAAATCCCCCTGCAGCAGTTTCTCCTGCTTTTTCAGGCTCTTTTCCAGCCTTTTGATGAAGTCATCGCTTCCGCTTTTCATGGCATCCTTGATGACCCGGGTCTCGATAGCCATTCTCATGTAGATCAGCTGCCTGATGCTGTCAAAATCCAGAAGCGACACATAGCTCGCCTTATAGGGAATGGAGTGGATGAGCCCCTCATCCCTTAACCTCTGCATCACGTGCCTGCTGGGCGTTCTTGAAATGCCGTACTTGTCACAGATGATCTGCTCTGTGATCAGGGTCCCGGGTTTGATTTCAAGACTGAGAATCTCTCTTTTCATGAGTTCATAGACATCATCACCCATGGTATTGGCCTTGTATAGATTGTTTCTTTCCATGATGCGTTCTCCTCGAATCCTTTTAAGTATCTGCTTCTTATCTCAGGTCGTTCATGTCCACATGGTCCATGTCCGTGAACTCGATGTTCTCTCCGCACATGCCCCAGATGAAGGTGTATTTCCCTGTGCCCACTCCGCTATGGATGGACCAGCTCGGGGAAATGATGGCCTGTTCATTGCTCACGACAATGTGCCTTGTTTCCTGGGGTTGTCCCATCATATGGAAGACCTTGTCGTTTTCATTGAGGTTGAAGTAGAAGTACACTTCCATTCTTCTCTCATGGGTGTGACAGGGCATGGTGTTCCAGACGCTGCCCGCTTCCAGCTTCGTCATTCCCATGACCAGCTGACAGCTTTCCACCACATCAGGATGCACATACTGGTTGATGGTTCTCTTGTTGAGATTTTCTGTGCTGCCCAGATGAACCTTCTTCGCTTCTTCCAGTGTGATGATTCTAGTGGGATAGCCATGATGGGCAGGTGCGCTGTTGAAATAGAACTTGGCCGGATTTTCTCCATCCACGCTCATGAATTCCACATCTTTCGTACCCATGCCGATATAGAGGCCGTCTTCTGGATTCATATCGAAGACTTCTCCGTCCAGCTTCACTTTCCCGGCTCCGCCTACATTGATCACACCTGCTTCTCTTCTCTGGAAGAAAAACTCTGTGCCCAGTTCCTTTCCAGCACCCAGTTTGACCCCGCCTTTCACCGGCATGATGCCTCCAGCGATGATTCTGTCATTATGGGAATAGACGAAGTTTGCCTCATCTGCCACAAACACTTCTTCGATCAGGT
This sequence comes from Clostridia bacterium, assembly GCA_009930125.1. Lineage (GTDB taxonomy): Bacteria > Bacillota > Clostridia > Clostridiales > Clostridiaceae > Proteiniclasticum. The sequence continues at coordinate 7,835 of RZYZ01000077.1, forward strand.
AATGGTCTCTGATTTCTTCTGTAGTATAAAATTTAGAATCTTCCGGATGTGTGGAATATCTTGTTTCCAGTTTCATTATTTGTCCTCCTATTGTCTCTATTCGTTGTTTCTGTAACCTATATCTTCTTTCTTCTTATCTAGCCAGCCATCCGCCGTCCACAGCCATGGTGAATCCGTTCATATAACTGGACGCTTCTGAAGCCAGGAACACGCAGGGTCCGCCCATGTCTTCCTTGGTGCCCCATCTGCCCTGGGGGATTCTCTTCAGGATCTCTTCGCTGCGGTCTTCATCCTTTCGCAGGGCCTCTGTATTGTCTGTGGCCATATAGCCTGGCGCGATGGCATTGATGTTGATGTTGTATTTTGCCCACTCATTGGCCATGGCCATGGTGATGCCTTTGACGCCCGCCTTGCTGGCCGTGTAGGATGGGACTCTGATGCCGCCCTGATAGGAAAGCATGGAGGCGATGTTGATAATCTTTCCTCCGGTGCCCTGCTTCACATACTGCCTGGCTGCTGCCTGGGACAGGAAGAATACTGTCTTCAGGTTGATGTTTATCACATCATCCCAGTCCTTCTCACTGAAATCCAGGGCATCTTCCCTTCTGATGATGCCTGCATTGTTCACCAGAATGTCCACATGGCCCATCTTCTCCACCGCTTCTTCTATGACTCTCTCCACATTCTCTGTATTTCTAAGGTCCGCTGTGATGCCGTGGAACCGTCTGCCCATCTCCGTCACAAGCTTTTCTGTCTCATCCAGTGTCGTGGAACCTACGCCTACGATATCAGCCCCTGCTTCCGCCAGCGCCAGCGCGATGCCCTGACCAAGGCCTGTTCTAGCACCTGTCACAACAGCAACTTTTCCTTTTAATGAAAATCGATCCATTGCAGCCTCCTTGTTTTTCGTATTGTATACATCATATACAATCATTGTATCGTTAATGCCCTTATCATGCAACCACTTTGACATCTATTCATGAAAGGTTCACCTGTCCTCTGCTATGCTAATTATATTTTTAACAGATTATCGGATTCTGTATGGTCCTTTTCCACTTCTCTTCAGTCCGAAGAACTTATGCAGACACTCCTGAAAACAGGGAAAGGCAGACCATTATCAGTCTGCCTTCTCCCTGAAAGAAGATCACCACGGTCAGAACTTCTCGTGAAATGACCTCTTCTGCTGTTTATATTTTGTCAGAGTCTTTTCCGTACTAATCAACCCTGATCTTGATGACGCACTTTCTGATGGCTGTATCGTCTCCAGAGATGCACTGTGGTCTGTGAATATCCTCCGGGAAAAGCACCGCAAAATCTCCTGGTTTCAGGTCCAGAAAAATCTCTCCATCCAGTTCATTTACATAGAAGCAGTTATCCTTCTCCTCCAGCTCATCGGATAGAACCTCTATTGCATCGGTTTTTCGGACGAATCCGATTTTTTCTCTACCTTCTATAAGAAACTGGATGTCAATGTGTTTTCCATGAGATTCCGGTCTTCTGGCTTCCACCTCTTCCGTATGGACGGAGGTCACGAATCCGAAGATTGTTCCCTCTTCCAGCACGAATTTCTCATCTTCCATGGTTTCAGGATCCAGAT
>RZYZ01000347.1 GCA_009930125.1 Clostridia bacterium
GGGAAAAGAGTATGTCAGAGAGTAAAAGACTGTTTATCGGCATCGAACTGAATCAGATCCACAAGGAAAATCTTTCCGAAGCCAACAAGAGAATCATGATGCATCTGAAAGAAGGACGTCCCACACCGAGAGACAATTATCATATCACCCTGCGGTTTCTGGGAGAAACCAAGGAGAACAGAATTCCGGTCATCGAAGAGATCATGCAGGAAGTGGCCATGAAGTCCCAGCTGTTTCTCACCTACATGGCAGACCTGGATGAATTCAGAAAAGGAGACAAATCCACCATCTGGATGGGCGTGAAGGACCAGGAGAAGCTGGCGGACATTCGCGGAAAACTGGATGAGGAGCTGGAGAAGCTTTTCTACAAGAAAGACCCTGCCGATTATGTTCCCCATATCACTCTGGTGAGAAACGGACAGTATCTGGAAGATGTGGGGGGAATTGAAGCGCTGAGTCATAAGATGAAGCTGCCCAAGCTTCCGATCCTCATGGATAAACTGGTCCTCTTTGAGAGTGTGAAAGAAGAAGAGGAGCAGAAGTACATCAATATCTATGAGACGCCTCTTAGCGTCAAGAGAGTGGATGGGTCTCCGAGAGTTACGGAGTAGAAAGAGAAGATAAAGTCCCGGCAGTTGTTCTTTATAATCTGCCGGGACTTCTTTTTTCAGAAAGAGTTTTCCGAAAGTACACAGAGTATACACAGCTCCAAGGCCTCTGTATGGGAAAATGGATATAAGAGAAACAGGAAAGGAGAGTCGTTTATGGGCGTACAGCTATTCATCAACTACAACGGAGACTGCAGAGAAGCGGCAGAATACTACAGTGAGATCTTCGAAACGAAACCACCGGTCTTCATGACCTTCGGAGAAGGCATCCGGGAAGAGGATCACAGCGTTCCTCTGGAAGCCATGAACCTCATCATGTATACGGAACTGGAGATAGAAGGAGACCGGATCATGATGTCCGATATCTACCCCGGGATGGAATACAAGGTAGGCAACAATATGAACCTCACCGTCATCTGCAAGGATGTGGAAACCGTCACGAAATATTTCTATCGCATGAAGGAGAAGGGAACGGTGGAGATGGATCTTCAGGAAACGGAGTGGAGCCCCATCTACGGCAGCATCACGGATCCCTATGGCGTCCACTGGCAGTTCAACGCTTCGCCGGAAGTGGGAGAATTCAGCATAGAATCTTGACTCAGATAAGCGGATAGCAGGTCTATCCGCTTTCGCTATGGAAAATATAGAGAAGAGGCAGAAGAATTAAACATTTCTTCATGTCATTCTTTCTGGAACTACGTTATAATAAGCAATATATGGATACACGAATATAATGAAACTGAAAACCTGAAAGAAGAGGTGAGGACCATTTTAGATAAGAAAACCGCAAAAAGCCTGATCACCATTATTTTTTCCGCCATTCTGTTTGCGTGGGCGCTGAAACACATTCCCTTTATCCTGGGCGTCTTCGGCACCATACTGAAACCGATGATTCCACTGTTCATCGGCGCTTCTCTGGCCTTTGTGCTGAACATCTATGTGAAGCAGCTGGAAAGACTCTTCGCAAAGATTGAGAAGAAGAAACTGAAACGAGCCCTCAGCATCGTGGTGGCGCTATTGACACTGGTCCTGATCCTGGCTCTGGTGCTGTTCATCGTCATTCCTGAGATGGCCAGAACCTTCGAAAACATCGGGAAAATGCTTCCCGGATTCTTTGAAGATGCCAAGGCATGGCTGGAAGACGTACTTGGAAGCTTCCCCATGTTCCAGGACTACCTGAACAACATCGACTTCTCCCTGGAGAACATCGGAGAAACCCTCATGGACATCATCATGGTGGGCGGAAACAATCTGGCGGACTTCACCGTCAGTGTAGCGACAAGGCTCTTCTCGGGTGCCATGAATATCCTTCTGGGACTCATCTTCGCCATCTACATCC
>RZYZ01000348.1 GCA_009930125.1 Clostridia bacterium
CTGACCGTTGAAGAAATTCCACAGTCTGTCTGAATAGATGCCCTTCTCCTCAATGTCGATGAAGAAGGAAGCTAAGGTGATGATGAGCGTGAAAATCACGCCCTGGAGCAGTCTCTTGTTCCGGTTGACTTTCAGCACTTTCACTTCCCGATCATACAGGGTGCTTCGACAAAACAGTATGCTGAACGCCCAGATGGGCACAAAGAACCGGACATACTCATAGGAATTATTGTAATAGTCCACAATCCAGAGAAAGAGCAGAAGCCCCATATCCAGAATGACCATATTATAAGGGAAGATATATAGCGTTACAGAAAGAATCGCCGACCCCACCACCAACAGAAGCTTCATGGTGTTCAGAAAGTTCTCGAACTGGATGTCTTCCCCTTTCATGATGGCACTGTTGATGATGCTGATGTCTTCCGGAATGGCTCCGATATCAATGGTCTTCACCCGATAATAAAGGATATAGATACTGACTAGGATGACAAAGAAGAAGCCCAATCTGTACCAGATGTTTTCTCCTTTCAGCATGCCGATCAGGCCTAATACGGTTGTAATAGGCAGTATCGCGTAGATCCAGATCTCTCCGTACTGGAATCCCTGGATATAATAGGCACTTTCCATAACCATGGCCATGATGATCATGTTGATGAAGATCATGACCAGGGGTATCACCAGATTTTTCATTTTACTCATATCATTCACCTATGTATTTCAGAGAAATACCCTCATGGTCAGATTCTCTATTTCTTTCATCCTCCACCGCAAACCAGGTGATCCTGTTATAGCGGTCTTTCATCTTCATGACCACTTTCATGAGATTGGGATTGCGGTTTCCTGTAAAGAGAATGATGGAGGAAGCCCCCTGAAACACCTCTGTCTTTTCGCTCATGAAGTCCTGCATGGGTTTGGTTCCATTACTGTCATGCTCCACCATGAACTCCACCAGGGCATCATGCTGCTGCATTCTTCTCATATCGAATTCTTTGCGCTCCAGGCCGTTGATGATCACCTTGTGTTCTTTGCCTTCCTTAAGCAGAAGATGGGACACTGCCAGAGCTTCTGCAATGAGCATTTCCTCCTTCGCGCCATCATCATCCAGCTTGTAGATCTCTTCATTCATATCGATGACAAGCAGGTAGTCTATGCCCTTGGTCTGTTCGCCAAGCCTCACATAGAGCTCCCCATGCTTCGCGGAAACTTTCCAGTTGATTCTCTTCAGACTGTCTCCCGTCTGATATCTTCTCATTTCCTTGGTCATATAGGGATCCTCCACGGAGGAGGAGGACTGACGGATGCCTTCGTTACCGACCCCCACTTCAAACTCCATGGGTTTCAGGATTCTTGTCTTCGGATAAACCCGAACGCTTGCCTTCAGCAGAGCTTTTCTGATGGTGAAAATATTGAAGAAATCTCTGATTTCAATACTCAGATGACTGAATTCATACACCCCTCTTTTGGGAAAGTAGAAATTGAAGATTACCTGAGATTTGCTTCTGCCGTTGACACTTCTCGTTTCGATCTCCGCATAGTCATTGACTGCGGTCACAAAGGAAAGGAAGATTCTAGAATCATTGAAGATCTGGAGATTCAGCTTTGCTGTCTCAAAGACCTCATAGTGCTCTTTCATGGCCGACAGCTTTCCATACACCTTGAAAGAGAACAGAAGAATCGTAAGAAGGGCAAGAATGAACATGCTGAGGAAAATGAAATAGAGGGATGTGAACACAATCCCCCCGATGGTATAGTAAAGAACAATGGAAATCAGAAATCCGAAGATGAATCTGTAATCTATCTTCATGGCTAATCATCCATTCTAGGCGGCTCAACCGTGGAAATCATCACCTGGAGCGCTTCATAGGCATTGCTTCCCTGACCTCTTGCATAGGAGGAGAGAATCAGTCTGTGCGCAAGAACCATGCCTGCGTTTTCCTTCACATC
>RZYZ01000349.1 GCA_009930125.1 Clostridia bacterium
GAAGACACGATTATGATGAGATGGTTCTTAAGGAAGGTGAGACAGATGAGCTTTGGAAAGATGAACACATTCATAGAGATCATCGATGCCACGCAAACCAAGGACAATGAAGGGTTCACTTTTAGAGGGGAATCAGTCGTCGCCAAGGTGAGAGCCTATAAAGAAGAAAGACATGGCTCAAGGAAGTGGGCTAACATGGCAGCCTATAGTAAAGCCAATGCCATCTTCCAGTTTAGGCGCATTCCTGGTATTCAAGTGGAAGTAGGCCAGCTTATTTCTTGTGATACCGGCAGATACAAGATCATCAGTGTGGAAAACATATCTGGATTATATGTTGAAGTAGCTGCAGAAAAAACAGAACCTACAAAGGAATAGGTGATCTTATGGCCAAATCAAGTTTTAAAATGCCCGATGACTTTCTATTGAAAGTATCCAAATTAAGTGAGAAAACCGATGAGATCATCCCGAAGGTTCTAGAAGCAGGTGGCGAAGTGGTGAAAGCCAAAGTGAAATCAAATCTTCAAGCTGTGATTGGCAATAACACTAAACTTCCTTCAAGATCTTCTGGTGAACTGGTGAAGGCACTGGGTGTATCTCCTGCGGGGATTAATCGAGATGGCAACTATGATGTAAAAGTCGGATTTGATGAACCAAGAAGTGATGGAGAGTCTAATGCCAAGATTGCTAACATCATAGAATATGGGAAGTCTGGTCAACCGGCAAAACCATTCTTAAAGCCAGCGAAGGCGGCAAGCAGAAAAGCCTGTATAGAAGCCATGAAAAACAAGCTGGATGAAGAGATAAGTAAACTATAAAAAGGAAGGGAGGCGAATGAAATGACAGGCAGCATTTTGAAAGATATAAGTGAGGCGCTTGAGCCCTTGGGAGTTCCAATCGAAACCGGGATCTTTAGTACGAAGGCACCGGATGAATACCTGGTTCTGATTCCCATGAGTGATATCTTCGATCATTTTGCTGATGATCTGCCTTGTGCAGAGTTGCAGGAAGTTCGCCTTTCCCTTTTTTCTAAAGGGAACTACCTGGAAAGGAAAAATGCTATTGTTCATCGTCTCTTAAGTGAGGCATTTACCATAACGGATCGACGGTATCTTGGATACGAAGAAGATACCGGTTTTCACCACTTCGCCATCGATGTGGCAAAAGAATATGAAATAAACATATAGCTGGAGTGATTCAGCGAAAATGAAGGAGGACAAAGACATGGCAACAATTGGATTGGATAGCTTATTTTATGCAAAAATCACAGAAGATGAGCATGGCATTGAAACCTATGGCACACCTAAAGTGCTGGCGAAAGCCATGACAGCGGAACTGAGTGTAGAGCTGATTGAAGCGATTTTATATGCAGACGATGGTGCATCAGAAGTCGTGAAAGAGTTTAAGAATGGTGCGCTCAGTTTGGGGATTGATGATATTGGTTCTTTAGTGGCCCAGGATTTAACTGGATGTAAAATCGATAGCAATAACGTTGTGGTTTCTAGAAGTGAGGATGGAGGATCACCTGTAGCCATCGGGTTTCGTGCCAAGAAGTCCAATGGCAAGTATCGCTATTTTTGGCTCTATAGGGTTATCTTCAGCGTTCCGGCAACAAGCCTTGCCACCAAGGGAGACTCCATTACCTTTAGCAGTCCCACCATAGAAGGGACTGTCTTTAGAAGAAACAAGCTGGACGGGGAACAAAAGCATCCCTGGAAGGCTGAAGTGACGGAAGGAGATAGCGGTGTGGCCGCTTCAATAATCACCCAGTGGTTTAGTGCTGTCTATGAACCGGACTTCACACCTGTTATACCTGCGATTACCATTGCGACTCAACCTGAAAGTTTAACGGATGTAACAGCCGGTAGCATTACGGGAAGTCTATCTGTTGTGGCCAGCTCCAACACTTCAAATCCTGTGACATATCAGTGGTATGAGAAT
>RZYZ01000350.1 GCA_009930125.1 Clostridia bacterium
ATCTGCACCATTTGCTTTGCTACATCAAATACAATGGACGCCTGGGATCTGTCGCAGGCCGCACCATACACCTCTGCACTGGGTTCATTGTCAGCATAAAGAAGATATAGCGCAATGGCAGCTGCCAATTCAGACTTCCCCTGTTTCTTGGGTATCTCAACATAGGCTGTCAGGAACTGACGCTTCCTGTTTTCTCCGACGATGCCAAACAAGTCACGAATGATCTGTTCCTGCCAAGGTAGCAGAAGAAACTTCTTCCCTGCCCATTTTCCCTTGGTGTGTCTTAGGTTTTCAATAAAGGCAACTGCCCTGTCTGCCTTTGCTTTATCATAATGGGAAGTTTCCAGCATAAAGGGTGACGGTGTGTATTTATAAGTCATTACGCACCACCTCCTAGAATCTTCTCCATTTCATCTGCTGGATCCACAGTACCTTCACCTGCGACAATTCTGCTTCTTGCAGATGGTGTTAGTCCAAACTGCTCACAGAACTTGAGCATGATTTTCAGATTGGTTTGCGCAATGGAAACCTGCGGCACCTGCTGTAAATAACCATTAGGGGTTCTGATCATGGTTCCATGCTGGGTGATAAACTCCTCTGCTTCCTTCCATCTGGCGTATGCCTGACAGTAACCCGCAAAAGCGGCCATGTCCATTTCTGTCAGGATTCCCATCTGCTCAAGAAGCTTCCCCATTCGTCTCCATTCTTTCTTTGCTTCCTGCTCCAACCATGAAGGACATCTGGGAGCTTTCTTTGGCGGCTTTGGTTCTTTATCGTTAAGTGCCCGTTTCCCAGGGTTCCCTTCTAGTTCTTTCAGTGCTGTCGGTTTGGGTTTTCTTCCTCTCTGTGCCATAAGTCCCACCTCCTCTCATTGGCTAACAGCAAGAAAAAAGACCTCCGAAGAAGTCTTTCACTTGGCTTAAATCTGTGTTTTAACCTTCTAGTTTTCTGCAGCTGTCCTCACCATATACCACACTAAGGCTACTGCCATTGTCCCAAGAAATCATGATGCTTCCGATATCATCCACTCCGATTACCGTTCCCTGGGTTCCTGTTGGCGGTGCTTGAATATCCTCCATTCGAATCAGTTCCACCCTTGTTCCAGGTGAATATTCTTTTCTTAGTTTCTCTAGGATTTCTTTTCTAATAAACATCTTCATCCCCCTCTACCGAAGAATCCTCAAGTGCTTTTTCTAGGATTCCCTTATCAAAGCCAAATCTCTCATAGGCATCTTGAAGGGTTTTGTAATAGTGGTAGCTTGGCTGTCCTAGTTTCCTGTCATGATCCATCATGTAGACCATCCCTTGAATCTCCTCACCATCAAGGTCTAACTCCATCCACTCCTTGTAGTAGAAGGTTGGAAAGCCTTCATACCGATCAAGGCTATGTTCGTCTGTCGGTTCGATCTCCCAAAGCACCACCGGCACCTTATGCCCTTCTTCTTTTTCAAGGGTGGCATAAGCACCTGTCTTTGAGCCTTTGAATATAAGCCTGTGATCTTCAATTACTGATACTCCTCTTAGCTTCGCCCCAGGGCATCTGAAAGCCATTTGACCTTCATCCATGTTGCTTCCATAGGCAATGTACAGTTTTGTTTTCATTTCTTTTCATCCTTTCCTAAAGGGCCATTCTTCCCCGCCGCCTTGGCCTGTGTGGGCTTTTCAGCAGCGTTGGGAACCCTTCTACCACCTTAAGGGCGGTTCTCCCGCCCCGGTGAGCCTGTGGCTATTCATTTCATCCAGCTTGTCTCCATGCTGAGTTTCCATCAAGATACTTCAGAAAATGGAGCCTGCAGGTTTTAAACTCGTCCCCGATAAGTCCCAGCCTTAGCATCCAACATCTGAAGGCATACTTCTCGTTGTCCGTCACCGTTTTTCTTGCTGATGCTTTCTTTTGGCTTAAGGCTTGGTGGCTCACTGCCAGGCAAAACTGGATG
>RZYZ01000078.1 GCA_009930125.1 Clostridia bacterium
TCGCCCTTTTAGCTCTTCCGGGTCTACAGTGAAATTACAAAGGTCCCACTTATCCATGGGCATCCATTTGATTTCCTGCTTTAACCACATATTGAGCCTCAATTGTTTGAACAAGGCGAGATCTGCCGGGTCGTCCTTCACTTGGTTATAGTGCTCTCTCACACGATCTATGGAAATGGTATGGCCAAGACTAGGGTTGGCCTTATACCAGTTATTTTCATCTTCAATGTCTGCATCATCATCCAGTCCATAAATGATGGATAGAAAAGTGGGATCCACTCGTTTACCCTCCAGAACATCCTTCGCCTTTTGATGCATCTCCCAGCCATAGCCGGAGAGCTGGTTTCCTGCAGTGGTAAGATATAAAAACAGCGGCTGGGTCCTGGCATCCCCTGAGCCGGTGGTCAGCATCTTGGCAAGGTCCGGATTTGGATAGGTCCAGATTTCATCAAGGATAACGCAGGAGGCATTGATCCCGGATTTTGATTTAACGTCGGAGCTTAGAACCTGATAGAAGCTCCCCGTCTTTGGATAGGTGATTCGCTTGGTGGACCTTACCAAGTTGGTCACCTTTGATAGGGTTGGATTCCCTTCCACAAAGTTCATGCTGGTGTTGAAAATGATGCTGGCCTGCTGCCTATCGCAGGCAGCTACATAGACCTCAGCATTTGGTTCTCCATCTGCAAGAAGCATATAAAGGGCAATGGCTGCCCCAAGTTCTGACTTGCCATTCTTCTTTCCAATTTCCACATAGGCGGTTCTGTACTGGCGAGTCCCATCTTCCCTTAAGGTCCCGAATAGTCGTCTTACCAGGTCTTTCTCCCAGGGAAGTAACTTAAAAGGCTGACCGGCCCATCTGCCCTTGGTCAGCTTCAGCTGTTCTATAAAGTTAATGGCATGATTTGCATGAGTCTCACTGTATGGCATCCGGCCTCCTCCTTTCATTGGTTAGTCATCATCCCGTCGTAAAAGCTCTTCTGCTTTAGGAATGTTTCCAAGAAGCTCTGCCATGGCATCACCTTCGATGACATTACCGGTGTTGTTAATATTGAGTCTGCTTCTAGCCGATGGGCTAAGCCCAAGCTCTGAACAGAAGTTTCGCATCTGTTTAAGGTTTTGCTGGGCAATGGACACCTGAGGAATCTGCTGAATGTATCCTGAAGCGGTCTTTAAAATGGATCCGTGCTTTGAGATGAATTCCTCCGCTTCCTTCCATCTGGCATAGGCTTGGCAGTAACCGGCAAAGGCGGCCATATCCACCTGAGTCAGTAGCCCCATGGTCTCAAGCTCCTTTGACAGCCTTCTCCATTCCTTCTTGGCATCTGGCTCCAGCCATGACGGGCATTTGGGTGCGGTCTGTTTTGGTTTTGGTTCATTCTTGTTCAGCGGTCTTTTCCCTGGATTACCTTCTAGCTCCTTAATCGCTGTTGGTTTTGGTGGTCTTCCTCTACCAGCCATAACTTTCACCTCCTTCATTTTTGCCAAAGAAAAAGGAACCTTCGTCTGAAAGTCCCTCTTACGTATTAATTTCTACTGCACATCATTCTTCTTATCTGCATAAATTGAACATGGCTTTATGCAGATAGCTTACTTGCCACGGATCCCTTTATAATTAAAGTTCCCTTTTCGAATCTCATCATGATCTGCTTCCACAGCCTTTTTGTATTCTGGGTCTTTGATTTCCTTATCCTTACAGCCCATGCAGATGCACTGCTCATTGAACATGGACATGGTTCGCCCACCTTCTAAGCTGCCACCGCAACGATCACAATGTTTCTGACTAAAAAATCTATCCACCTATCCGCACCCCCCTATTCTACATCCACGTATTCCATCAACATGGCCAAGGCCTCATCATAGCTTCTTGCTTCAGTTGTAATCCGCTTCACCATTTCGTCGGCCTTTTCAGGCTCCCCAGCTTCCTTTAGAGTCTTTGATTCAATCCCCATCAAATTGTAGATGTTGCCATTTTCGCCGATCAGTCTGCATTTAGGCTTCATCGCTTTCACCAACCGTTCTGAAGGCACCACTGCCTTCCAGGTTCTTGAGAAGTGTCTTTCTGGTTTCCTTATACTCGGGACCATTCATTCCAATGCGAATGAACCAGGTTCTAAGAGCATACTTTGGATTATCGTCTTGAGCCTGTCTGAAGGATGCTCGCTTTAATGTTTTGGCATAGCCCGCTATGAGGACACATAGGTCTTGAAATGCTTTGATTCTTTCTGTATTCAAGTTTGAGCTGAAAAGTTTAAAAGTGAACGTCTGCTCTTCAAAATCAATCTGAAATCCTGGAAACTTGTTTGTCCCCAGTTCTTCAAGTGCTTCTTTAAGTTCCTCCAAATCCTTAATCTCTGGCTTGTTCAGGTCTTCAGCAACTCCATCGTCCATGAATTCTTCCTCTGTTTCAAAGGCCATCATAATGAGTCGCTGCTTACTGTAAAGCATGTTGATGATATTCTTCAGGCTATCAGCTGTGTGATCTTCAAAGTTTAGTTTAACTTCAAGCCCTCCGAGATCTTCCAGGATCCTGTCCGCTCCTTCTCTCTGCGTTAATTCTGGAGCTGATGCATCATCAATCGGTTCCTGAATGTTTTGCTCTTGATTGACCGTGGGTTCTGATTTCATTTGGGGATTCAGAATCTCTTCCATGGTGATGGTCTCTCCATCTCCCCTGGTGATACCGCCATGCCTGTCAATGGTGTAGATTTCATTTTCAGTTGTGATTTCATAAGCAAAGCTTGGAACACTCAAGTATTTAGGTTTCACGCCAAAGTGCTCACCCAGTTGTTTGATCATTTCTTTCCGGTCCATTTTCATACCTCCTCTAAGTTTTGGTACTTACATATATCACTCTAAACACAGGATATAGCAAGGTATTTCACCGGCTTTTCAAACAAAAATGCACTAACTTATCCGCACTGCTGTAGTGAATGCGGATAATTAAGTGCACCATCTAAAAAAGGGCTTTTTGCCCTTCTTCAGTTTTAAAGTTCAAGACCGGTGTAACGTGGGTAATCATACCCTTCCGTATTTATCAGGACCTTCTCCCCACTGGTGATATTTACGACTCGGATGCATCTGATTCTACCCTCTTAGTCCATTCCACCATCTTCATGTGAGATCCACGGCTGATCTTTTAAAAAGTCCTGGCCAAAATCTCTGAACTCCTCATCCTTTAGAATCACTTCTCTCGTGATGGTGTATGGCTGACCCTTCTTTCCTTCTTTGACGGCTTGATGGGTGAGTTCTTTAAGCTCTACCAGGTCACACACCTTTCTACCGAATAATGCTTTCATCACTTACTCCCTCCTATTCTTTTGAAATACCCTGTTTCAAGAAATTCCTCCATTTCACCGGGTGTGTAGATCAGGCATTCATCATCTGCTTCCTAAATAGGTGCCAGGATAAAATCCCGATCCCATTTTCCAGCGATCTCATAAACCTTACCACTTCTGTTTTCAAACCTGTCTTTCTTCTGAATCATCATTCCTTGACCTCCTCGCATTTTGTTTGCTTTTGGTACTACCATATATCACTCTAAAGCTACATAGATGCAAGTCTTATCTTGAGAAATGATGTATTTTTTATAAGGTTTACAGAAAACTCGGTGGGTATTTCTTGATGGCTTTCTCACTGATGGCCAGAGCATCCTCTATAAATGCTTCGTCAAAACCGGCAGCCCTATAACCTTCTTTCACAGTCTCTAGATAGCTTCTGCTTGGAAGATTGAGATGGATCCTATCCGGAATCTTATCGGTCATGATGTACACCATGGCTGTAATGACCGTTCCATCCTCTAGGGTTATCTTCACATCTTCCTTTTCATAGAACCTGGGATAACCTTCGTAAAAGTCCAGTGCCTTTTCATCTTCCGGTTCAAGTTCCCAAATCACCACCGGAACTTTACCACCACGTTTTTTCTCAATGGTGCAGTAGGCATTTTCCATCTGACCTTTAAATAGTAGACGGTATCCTTTTAGCATCCCTTTGCCATAGACTTTAGCCTCCTTGCACCTCATGGCCATTTGATCGATATTGAGATTGGACCCATAGGCCACGCCCAGTCTTTTTTCTACTTTCATTGTCACTCCATCCTTTCTAACACTTGGCGTCTGCCCCCCTAGCTTCGCCTGTGTGGGCTTTTGTTTGAAACGGGGGACCCTTCTACCACCTTAAGAGCGGTTGCCCGCTAGGTGGGTTTAAAGGCGCCGCCTTTTTCATCTATGCGGCTGTACGAAATCTCCAGGCCGCTGATCCGTCCAAGTGCTTGCAAAGGTGCTCTCTGCAGTTCTTGAAGTCGTCTCCGATAAAGCCGATTCGGTTAAGCCAGGTTCTCATGGAGAACTTTGGATTTTCAATCTGTGGCTTTTTACTGCTGGCACTCTTTTGAATCAATGACTGGTGATTTATGGCTAGGCTTAGGGCTACGTAGCTCCTGATTTTTCCTGCGTGAAGGTTGGGGTTGTTAAACCCTCTTAGTTCAACCGTTCCACATCCATTGAAAAAACTATGGAGATTCAAGAAGTTGTATCGGCTATTGTGATAGTGCCTTTCCCTTCTCTCACTGTAGCCCTGGTACCAGATATCTTCAATCTGCTTCATGGTGATTGGTTTTTTCTTATTCATTCTCTTAACCAAGCTTTGGTCGATCTTCTTGCAGTAGTGCATTCTTCTTTGCTCTATCTGAAGGGCATCGTATAAAAGGTCATTTCTTGAGTAGATGATGTTCATGAAGTTTCTAATGGTCCTTGGCGTGTGGTCCCGACCATCCAAATGGATGTGTATCCCAGTGCAGTTTTGCTGTTCTGAAAAAGCTCCTGCTTTCCTGAGTTTTCGGACCATTTCCTGAAGGTCACCCATGTCCTTATCGTAGGTTAGGATTGGGCTGACCAGTTCCACGCTGTATTCACTGTTTGCGCTGACTTTTTGTCCGCCCGTTCGCTTTTGGCACTTGATGCTGCCGTCGTACATAATCTTCCAAACCCGTCCATCTCTAGCTGTGATTTTTATGGTTTTGTAATAGTCGTGAACCTCTTCGATGGATCCGCCTAAATGCTCTGCGACAATCTTAGCCGCTTTTCTTCTTGTGATTCCTGTCATTTCAATTTCGATTCCAAAGTTACTTTTTAAGAATTCTTTACTTGCCATGTGTTCTTGCCCCTTTCTTGTTTAGGTGTGTTTCTTTTGTCATGTACATATATCACTCTAAACAAGATATATAGCAAGTCATTTATGAAGAAAAACCACTTTCGAATTATACACCTTCAACCACTTCAAGAGAACATGCCACTGCATAAGCCACGTTCACTGTCACTGCATTTCCTGCCTGTTTGTAGAGCTGGTTATCAGAATTAACAGCCCTTGCTTTTTCAAACATCTCATCAGGAAAACCCTGAAGTCGAAAACACTCTTTCGGAGTCAATCTTCGAATTCGCAGCCCCTTCGATAAAGTTCCTTGCATGCATTGGGTATCAAGGGTCTGTGCCACCTTTTTGCCTACACGTCCTCTTCTTGTCTTGCTTCCAGGAAATGAAATGTTTATGCTATCCCCTTCTTCTGCTTCAGCATATCCCTTTTTTGTGGCTTCTCTGATGGCCACTCCGTGACGTTCTTGGGAAGTGAGGGTGAACATAGGCTCGTTGCACTCTTTCATTCTTCTTCCGTTTTGTCTTTTCTCAGCCCTATCCGGTGTTAGAACCGGGTGGGCTTCTAGAACTGCACTGTTCATTGGCGTGCGGTTGACGATCCCTGCAGTGTACCTTGAGGTTAGGCATCTGGACTCTTTGGTAATCTTCGATTTTTGCGTGGACTGATCAATGAAATATAGACCCGTCTTGGCCCCAGCTCCACCGGCATTACTGGCAAGAGTGCAGGATATTCCTTCCGTACTCATGACACGATACCCCTGCGGACCTGCTATAATTTGCTTAATAGCTGCTCCGTTTTCTCCTTCGACAGGTAATATTTCTCGTCGACCTCTGCTTCTAAGATGTGCGACAATAAACACTCGCTCTCTATTTTGGGGGACTCCAAAGTTTTTAGAGTTAAGCACTTGCCACATTGCATCATACCCCGATACCCCGCTTCATCCAGTTCAGAGAGAACGGTGGCAAAATCGAATCCAGAATTAATTGATAGCAGGTTTTTAACGTTCTCAATGAGTAAGAATGTGGGTTTATCTTCTTCCTTTTTGCCCTTGACGAGGTCAATGATGCTGAAATAGATGCCACTTCTTTCTCCTCTAAGTCCCTTTTGCTTTCCGGCAACAGAGATGTCCTGGCATGGGAATCCAAAACACCAGATCTCTGCATAAGGGATTTCATCTGATTTAAGTTTGGTGACGTCATCCGCAAACCACTCTCCTTTCGTATCAAACATAGCCCTATAGCTTCTAACATCGTATTTATCATATTCACAAAATCCAATGCACTTATGCCCGGCAAGTTCCAGTCCCAGTCTGAATCCACCAATACCTGCACAGAAATCAAGGAAGTTCATGCTCAGCACTCCCTTCCCTGTTAAAATCTTTATATGCAATTTTTTCTCCATCACGAAGGATATATACATCATCATCTGCCCCGACCTGCTCGATGTATCTTTTTACAATGACTGTAGCATACTTAGGGTCGAGTTCTAGTGTATAGGCGATTCTATCAATCTGTTCACATGCTATGAGTGTAGAACCGCTGCCACCAAATAGATCCATGACAATCCCGTTAATTTGGGATGAATTCTTGATGGGGTAGCAAAGAAGCGGCACCGGCTTCATGGTCGGATGTTCACCGTTCTTCTTTGGCTTATCGTAGTTCCAAACGGTGGTCTCAGACCTTCCGGTGAACCATCTGTGTTTTCTACCTCTAAGCCATCCGAAGAGAATCGGTTCATGGATCCAGTTGTATGGACTACGACCTAGAACCAGAGAGTTCTTCTTCCAGATACACACGCCACTTAAGTGGAAGCCCGCTTCAATGAAGGCCCTCCTGAAATTAAGCCCTTCCGTATCCGCGTGGAAAACATAAATAGATCCACCTGGTGCAGTATGCTCCGCCATGTTTTTAAAGGCTGCAAGCAGGAAGCTGTAGAAGGTATCATTGTCCTGCTTATCGTTTTGAATCTTAAGACCGCTGGCACTTTCAAAGTCCACATTGTAAGGTGGGTCCGTCAGGACTAGATTGGCTTTCTTACCATCCATGAGTTTTTCTACATCTACAGGTTTCGTTGCATCCCCACAAAGAAGACGGTGTCTTCCCAGGAGCCATACGTCTCCCGGCTTTACAAAGGCAGCTTCTTCTAATGCCTTATTCACATCGTAATCATCATCAGTGGCGTCCTTATCGTGAACCTGGCTGAAGATATCCTCAATCTCAGCAGCATCAAAACCGGTAAGGGTCACATCAAAGTCCTGAGCTTCCAGATCTTTAATCAGATCTGCCAGAGCTTCAAACTCCCAATCGCCTGTGACTTTGTTCAGGGCAACATTGAGTGCCTTTTCCCTTTCGGCGCTCATCTTAACAATGACGCATTCGACTTCCGTGTGACCTTCTGCCACCAGCACCTTGTATCTTTGATGGCCCCCGACAATATTTCCCTTCTCTTCATTCCAGATGATTGGCTCCACATACCCGAACTCCGACATGGACCTTTTCAGCTTTTCATAAGCTGGATCTCCGGGCTTCAAATCTTTTCTTGGGTTATATTCTGCCGGATTGATATCCGCTACCGGCACTTTTCTTATAATCATGTCCTGTTTCATCAGATTCCCTCCGTTTCTTGGCATTAAAAAAGCCCTAGACCGAGGTCTATAGGCTAAAACTTATAAAATATGATAGTAAAACACCTGTATTTCAAGGCCGCAATGAATTCGCTTTGATTGGGTTCCCTGTCTATTCATTGGTCGATATATTCCACTATTCATGCGGTTTCCAGGCGATTATCTCCCCTTGAATATTGCGAAGAAAAGTTGGGATATACCCCCCTTGCGATTTTTGCGATTTCTCACAAAAGACCCTGGCGCGTTGTCGCCCGACCACTTCTGTAGAGATTCAGCCCCCCTACCCCCTCTTGGGTTTCGGATTATTTCCAAATCCTCCATCTTCTTCAGCAGTCTTCTTGGAGTGACAACTCTTACACAGCGGCTGCCAGTTATTTTTGTTCCAGAAAAGTCTCCGGTCACCACCGTGTGGCCTGATGTGGTCCACCTCTGTTGCCGGAGTGAATCTTCCTTCTCGCTCACAATGAACACACAGGGGATGCTTCATAAGAAACTCCTTGCTGGTCTTTCTCCACTGGTAGGTGTACATTTTTGCAGTCCTGTCGTTCTGAGTCCTAATCATCATCTTCTTATGTTTCTCACAGTATCTATCGTAGGTTAGTGATTGGCACCCAGGATAGTTACAGATGCTCTTTGGTTTCCAGGGCATCACTCGCACCTCCCATAATCATTCTTAAAAAAGGTATAGAAAAAGCTCCAGTTCATTTACCGGAGCCCTTGTTCTAAGAATGCTGCGTTTCCTAAGAATCGAATCGATATAGCTTAGGCGTATGCTACAGCATATAGTATACTTGAAAGTTTTTCTATACCTTTACACCTTATACTCTAGCACAGGTACCTACTGACATTCACTGACATTTACTGACACATTTTCATCCTTTCGAATTCTTTTAGGGCTTTACCATGAATTCGATACACTGTTCTCGGATCATACCCCATGGAAGCTGCAATCTCATCCCATCCTTTTCCGCTAAGGTATCGTAGCTCAAGTAAGAGCTGCTGGTTGATGTCATCCATTTTATTAATGGTATCCTGAATGTCTTTCTTGAGATTAACCAATCGATCTATGTCCGCATTGATTTCATGTTCAAGGTCAATGACTTTCACCATGGTTCTTTCCATCTTACTCTTCTCAATATTCCCACCGGAGATTTTTTCTTTGGTAAAGCTTGATGTGACTTTCATGGCTAGGCTTTTGAGCATCTCCAATTGCTCTAGCTTGCTGTCAATCATCCTGTCCAGCCAGACGGCTTGAGATAAATATTCCTTTGCATTCATTAGCGTACCTCCACATCATCTAATAGACTCATCTTCCCTCCGTAATAAAGAGAAATGATGTTTCTTTTAGTCGAAAGATCCAATGAGTTGATTCTTCTAAAAGCCTTCTTCTGATCCTCGTCTGCTTGAGCTTTGGTCTTAAAGAATGGGCACTTATCGCCTTCACACTTCTTGACTGTTAAAACCTTACACTTTCCATGTCTAAATGCAAAGCAATGCTTCTCTATCATTTGCTGACACCTCCTATTTCTGCGCACTCATTTGTAAAATATCTGATGGGTATGTTCCATCT
>RZYZ01000351.1 GCA_009930125.1 Clostridia bacterium
TTCCATGGTTCTTGTGGCTGTGGGGAGCCTTGGCATCGGACTCTTTCCCCATCTGGTGATGGATATTATCCAGCAGGCTGTACCGACCTTCATCGGATCTGGTATGGGTTTATAAACGGAGGATTGATTTGAAACATACGAATAAGCAAAACAAATATACCGAATTCAAGAAAAAGAAGAAGCTGGATTCTTTCTGCATCAACTGCATTATCCTCTATATCGTTCTGGGACTTCTTTTCACTGCATTTCTCTTTTTCTCTGCCAATGTGGATAAATCCACATTGAGTGGAATCGCTCTTTATGCTGTGAATATAGCGGAGAGTATATCAACCTATCTGAATAACTTTAAGAGTCTGCCCCTGATTATTGTCCTGGTCCCACTGGTGGGTGGTCCGATTGAAATGTATTTTTTCAGAAGAAAAGAGAACTCAAGAGATATGGCAGTGGTGTATACTACAGTGCTCACTTTCTTTCTTATCCTTGCTCTTTATCCTCAGGTCATGGAAGGAACCATGAGATTCGAGATTCCCAGAATGCTAGGACTTGGACTGAATTTCAAGGTGGATCTCATGGGATTCATCATGGTTATGGTGTCATCCATCATATGGGTTCTTGTGAGTATGTATGCCCATGATTATATGAGCATCGAAAAGCATCGAAACAGGTTTTTTCTTCAGATGTCCATCACCTATGGTGGTGTACTGGGAACCATCATGGCAGGGGATCTCATCACCATGTTTCTGTTCTTCGAAATCATGACTTTCGCTTCCTATTTCCTTGTGGCGCATAATCAGTCCAAAGAGTCTCTTATCGCCGGAGACAGCTATATCTATATGGGGGTTGCGGGAGGTCTTGCGCTTCTTCTTGGCATTATACTGCTGTATGTCAATGCAGGTACGGTGGCATTTGTTCCTATGGCAGCGAAAGTCAGTTCTCTAGGTAATGTCAAGTATCTTATTGCCACACTCTTTCTCATCGGATTTGGCATCAAAGCGGGTATGCTTCCACTTCATATCTGGCTGCCCAGAGCCCATCCGGTGGCTCCTACACCAGCCAGTGCGCTTTTATCGGGTCTGATGATCAAAATCGGCGCTTTCGGGATGCTGAGAGTGCTGACCAGTTTCTTTATGCCGGCTAAAGGTGCCTTTCTGCCCTATGACGATCCAATCTGGGACCTGAGCAATGTGCTGGGGGCAGCCATCATCTGGATCGGCATCATCACCATGGCGGCAGGGGTATTCATGGCTCTTCAGCAGAGCAATATGAAGAAGATGCTTGCCTATCATAGCATCAGTCAGATGGGTTACATCATAATGGGAGTCGGAGTGGCGGCTTATCTTGGTCCCAAGGGGGCTATGGGCTTCTCTGGGGCCATCTATCATATGGTCAATCATGCTTTGTTCAAATCACTGCTCTTTATGGTCGCAGGGGTCATTTATCTCAAAACCCATGAAATGGACATGTACAAACTCGGTGGTATGTGGAGAAAGTTTCCGTTCACTGCGCTGGTCTGTCTGATTGCTGCTTTAGGTATAACGGGGATGCCGCTCTTTAACGGATTTGCCAGCAAGTCCATTCTGCATCATGCCATTGTAGAAGCCTACGAATACGGCCATCCGTCCTTCCGATACGCAGAGATGATCTTCACGCTGATCAGTGCCGGAACGGTCACTTCCTTCATCAAGCTTTTCGGTTTTGTGTTCCTGGGCAAGCTTCCAGAGAAATACAAGGACATAAAAGGGGAGAAGATCATGATGAACCTTGGGATGGGAGGACTGGCGCTTCTTGTGACCCTCATTGGAGTATTTCCGAATTTCATCATGAATCAGTTCATCATCCCTGCCACCAGAGGGTTTGCCTACAGCGAAGATTTCATAGACCATTATCTGGTGGGCATGAATTTCTTCAACAGCCATGACCTGATGA
>RZYZ01000079.1 GCA_009930125.1 Clostridia bacterium
GTAAAGTTGGTAAGACTGGTAAGTAGAATTAAGAAAGGAGTGAACCTTAATGTTCAAAAAGGAAGATAAAAGAGCGAATAGAGTAAGACGTCACGCTAGAGTTCGTAAGAAGATCAGCGGAACATCTGAAAGACCTAGACTTTCTGTTTACAGAAGTGAAAAAAACATCTATGCTCAAATCATCGATGATGTGAACGGAGTAACACTTGTTTCTGCTTCATCAGTTGATAAGGATTTTGATGGAGTTGGAAGCAATAAGGATGCAGCCGCTAAGGTTGGAGTTCTAGTTGCAAAGAAAGCACTGGATAAGGGCATTAAAGCAGTGGTATTCGACAGAGGTGGATTTATCTATCACGGAAGAATCGAAACACTGGCTGCAGCTGCAAGAGAAGCTGGACTGGAATTTTAAAAAAGGAGGAAACAATTTTGAAAATAGATCCTAGCACACTAGACCTAAAAGAAAAAGTTGTTAACATAGGTAGAGTTACTAAAGTTGTTAAGGGTGGTAGAAATTTCAGATTCGCAGCTCTTGTAGTTGTCGGAGATGAGAATGGCCACGTTGGAGTCGGAATGGGTAAGTCCATTGAAATTCCAGAAGCGATCAGAAAAGGCGTCGAAGATGCCAAGAAGAACCTGGTAGAAGTCAAGATCGATGGAACCACTGTTCCTCACCAGATTAACGGTATATTCGGTAAAGGCAATGTTGTAATCATGCCTGCTGCTGAAGGTACAGGAATCATCGCTGGTGGACCAGCCAGAGTAGTACTTGAGCTTGCAGGTTTCAAAGATGTAAGAGCCAAGTCACTGGGATCCAACAACCCAAGCAACATGGTGAAGGCTACAATCAACGGACTGGCAAATCTTAAGACTGCAGAGGAAATCGCAGCATTAAGAGGAAAGTCTGTAGAAGAAATATTAGGATAGGAGGGGTTTTACTTGTCTAAAATTAAGGTAACACTAAAGAGAAGCTTAATTGGTAGAAAGAAGGACCATATTGCAACTGCCAAGGCACTTGGACTGTCCAAGATTGGTAAGAGTATGGAACATAATGATACTCCTCAAGTTAGAGGTATGATCAAAAAGATCGAATATCTTCTACTCGTAGAAGAAGCGTAAAAGTAAGAGGAGGTGTACAGAATATGAAACTTCATGAGTTAAAGCCTGTAGAAGGCTCAAAAAAGGCTCAAAAGAGAGTCGGTAGAGGTACTGGTTCAGGACTTGGAAAGACTGCCGGAAGAGGACAGGATGGACAGGGTTCAAGATCAGGTGGCGGAAAGAGACCAGGTTTTGAAGGTGGACAGATGCCACTTTACAGAAGACTTCCTAAGAGAGGTTTTACCAATATTTTTGCGAAGCAGATCGTTGAGGTTAACGTTGAGAGACTTAACATTTTCGAGAACGGAACAGAAGTTACAGAAGCCCTACTGAAGGAGCACGGAGTTATTTCCAAGACTCTTGACGGTGTCAAGATCCTAGGAAACGGAGAACTTACAAAATCCCTGACAGTTAAGGTAAGTAGATTCTCAAAATCAGCACAGGAGAAGATAGAAGCTGCTGGAGGAAAAGTTGAGGTGATTTAATGTTACAGACGCTGAAGAATGCTTGGAAACTACCAGACTTAAGAAAAAGGATACTGTTCACAGTATTTATAGTTTTCATTTTTAGACTGGGTAACTTCATACCTGTCCCGAACATCAATACGGACGCGTTACAGGACCTGGCAAATTCACAGACACTGGTCGGCTTTTATGATCTGATCTCAGGTGGTGCGTTTAGCAGCTTTAGTATTTTTGCTATGGGTGTTACACCATACATCAACGCATCGATCATTATGCAGCTGATGAACGTAATAATCCCGAAATTAGAACAGCTTTCCAAAGAAGGACAAGAAGGAAGAGCAAAGATACAGAATTACACCAAGTATCTTGCAGTAGCCATCGGTGCGGTTCAGGCTTACGGTACTTATGTACTGATCTATAATGCCGGAGCAGTAAGAAATGACTCTCTTCTCAATACAGTCCTCATCGTCATGACACTACTCGCATCGTCCATATTCCTGATATGGCTGGGAGACAGAATTACGGAGAAGGGAGTCGGTAACGGTGTATCTGTTCTGATTTTCATCAATATCGTATCCCGTATTCCAGTGATGGCAACTCAGGTTGGCGTCCTGTACTCAGGCGGAACAGTCGACATCGTCATGATGACACTATTTGTACTTGCCATGGTCGCTCTATTTGTTGGAACCGTAGCCTTCTCCCTCGGAGAAAGAAGAATTCCGGTTCAGTATTCAGGCAGAGTATCTGGCACAAAGCAGATCAAAGGACAGTCTTCACATATTCCAGTAAGTGTAAGCTCAGCATGTGTAATTGCAATCATCTTTGCAATGTCCGTTATGCAGTTCCCAGCCACACTGGCAGAGTTCTTCAGAAACTCCACAGTGCTCAACTGGTTGACTACAAGCGACTGGAGCGTATTTAAAGTGAATTCCATAGGATATGCAGTAATGTATGTTGTGCTGGTAATTTTCTTTGCAGTGTTCTATACACAGATCACCATGAAGCCAGAAGATATGGCTGAAAACATGGCGAAGTCCGGCGGATATGTTGCCGGAATCAGACCAGGTGTAGCGACAGCGAAATATCTGGAGAGAATCCTTACAAAAGTAGCAGTAATCGGCGGAAGCTTCGCAGCCCTCATTGCAGTATTCCCCATCGTGCTTGAAGGATACACACCATTCAAAGGCCTGGCCTTCGGTGGTACCGTCATCTTCATCATGGCTGGTGTAGCACTGGATACAATGAGACAGCTGGAGTCACAGCTTGTTATGAGACATTACAAAGGGTTTCTTAAATAGTAATAATATTTGGAGATGATACCGTTGAGAATTATTTTATTGGGTCCCCCGGGCGCCGGCAAAGGCACCCAGGCACAGTCTATAAGTAACAAGTATGTGATTCCCCATATTTCCACTGGAGACATCTTCAGGATGAATATTACGGAGGGAACAGAACTTGGAGTACTGGCCAAAAGTTATATGGATAAGGGGCTTCTTGTCCCGGACGATGTAACCATCAACCTTGTAAAAAGCAGACTGAAGGAAAAAGACACAAAGAATGGATTTTTGCTTGACGGATTTCCAAGAACCATACATCAGGCCGAAGTCTTAGACGAGCTTTTGGCAGAGGATCATGAAGCAATTGAAACAGCGCTTTTAATCAAGGTGCCCAGAGCATTCATTATAATGAGGATGACCGGCAGAAGGGTATGTCCCAACTGCGGTGCTTCCTACCATTTGGAGTTCAATCCACCGATGATTTCTCAAATCTGCGATGACTGCGGATCCAAGCTGATCCAAAGAGAAGATGACAAGAAGGAAACCGTGCTGGAACGACTGGAGATTTATGATTTTCAGACCAAGCCTCTCATCGATTACTATGAAAAAAAAGGAATCCTGAAAGAGGTAGATGGTACAAAGGCCATAAATGAGGTCTTTGAGGAGATTATAGGCATACTAGGAGACAACAAATGATCATTATAAAGAACAACAGGGAAATTGAGCTTATGAAAGAAGCCGGAAAGCTGGTGGGAGAAACCCTGAATCTGGTAGAAAAAAGTATTAGACCAGGTATTTCCACATTGGCACTGGACAAAATCTGTGAAGAATTTATAATAAGGAGTGGAGCAATTCCATCCTTCAAGAATTACAACGGATTTCCAGGTTCCATCTGCGCTTCTGTAAATGAGGTGGTGGTCCACGGTATACCCAGCAAAGAGATCATTCTTTCTGAAGGGGATATCATAACCATCGACTGCGGAGCACTGCTGAATGGATTTCATGGGGATGCTGCCAGAACCTTCAAGGTTGGGCAGGTCAGCGAAGAAGCGGAAAAACTGATTAGAGTGACGGAAGAGAGTTTCTTCAAAGGTGTGGAACAGGCACGGGTCGACCAGAGACTGGGCGACATTTCAAGTGCCATACAAGAGCACATTGAATCCAACGGATTAAGTGTGGTAAGAGATTTCACCGGTCATGGGATCGGTCGAGACCTCCATGAAGGTCCAAGTATTCCCAACTATGGCGTAGCACATAGGGGACCGAAGCTGAGGGCGGGTATGGCGCTGGCCATTGAACCCATGGCAAATCTTGGTTCTTATCATGTGAAAGTGCTGGAAGACAACTGGACTGCGGTGACGCGAGACGGAAAATGGTCTGCACAGTACGAAAACACGGTGATAATCACAGAGGACGGACCTTATATCACGACACTTGTTTAGGAGTTGAAGCCTTTTGCTTCAATGAAGTATTGGTTTAAATCTCTTAATAACGGGAGTTGAGTAATTGGACAAAGAGTTGATCGGACTTATTGTAAAATCAAAAAAGGGAAGAGACATCGGAAAGTACTACATCATTGAAAGGGTCATCGACCCCTATCATGTGGCCCTCATTGATGGTCAGAAGTTTGATTTTAAAAGACAAAAAAGAAAGAACAAAAAACATCTTTGTATTATTACAAAAGCAGAAGAGGAAATAATTCAGGGAATTATGAATCAAGAGGAACGATGCTTAAAAAATATAATCAGGCGTTTAGCGCTTGAGGCAAAGGAGGTATGATTACCTTATGTCAAAAGAAGATGTTATAGAGATGCAGGGAGTGGTGAAAGAATCTCTTCCCAATGCACAATTTGTGGTGGAACTGGAAAGCGGTCACGTCATAAATGCACATCTCTCAGGAAAGTTAAGAATGAACTTTATCAGAATTCTTCCAGGGGACAGAGTGACACTAGAGCTTAGTCCATACGATCTTTCAAAAGGCCGTATAACCTGGAGAGCAAAGTAAATAAGGAGGGTTAGCGAGATGAAAGTTAGACCATCAGTTAAGCCTATTTGCGAAAAGTGCAAAGTCATAAAGAGAAAAGGCAGGGTTATGGTAATTTGTGAAAACCCTAAGCACAAGCAAAAGCAGGGCTAAGAAAAAAAGTAATGAATTTTCAAATATACCAGGAGGTGTAGAGTTTAATGGCAAGAATATCAGGTGTTGACTTACCAAAGTCCAAAAGAATTGAAGTAGGTCTTACATACATTTATGGCATCGGTTTATCTACTGCAAGAAACATCCTCAAGGAAACAGGTGTCAACGGAGACATCAGAGTGAAGGATCTTTCAGAAGAAGACGTCAATGCGATCAGAGAGTACATTGTTAAGAGTGTCAAGGTCGAAGGTGACCTGAGAAGAGAAGTAGCACTGAACATCAAGAGACTTGTTGAAATCGGATGCTACAGAGGAATCAGACACAGAAAGGGTCTTCCCGTAAGAGGACAGAAGACCAAGACCAACGCAAGAACAAGAAAGGGTCCTAAGAAGACCATCGCAAATAAGAAGAAGTAAGGAGGGAAGAACATGGCAGCAGCTAAGAACAATAAAAGAGTAATTAGAAGAAGAAGAGATAAGAAGAACATTGAACATGGACAGGCTCATATCCAGTCAACTTTCAATAACTCCATCATTACAATCACAGATGCGGCAGGTAATGCGCTTTCCTGGTCAAGCTCAGGATCACTAGGATTCAGAGGTTCAAGAAAGAGCACACCATATGCTTCCCAGATGGCGGCAGAAACTGCAGCGAAGGCGGCAATGGAGCACGGTCTGAAGAGTGTTGAAGTTTACGTGAAGGGACCTGGTTCAGGTAGAGAAGCAGCGATCAGATCACTGCAGGCTGCAGGACTCGAAATTACACTGATCAAGGATGTCACACCAATTCCACATAATGGATGCAGACCTCCAAAGAGAAGAAGAGTATAGTTTCAAAGCGGCCGGTTACCTGGGCGACAGATCCGGGATCTGGAATCAGAAGCCCTCGAATAGTTGCCAATATTCTATAGGAGGGTCATATAAATGTTTGAAATTGAAAAGCCAAAGATTCAGTGTGTAGAAACAAGCGAAGATGGGACCTATGGTAAGTTCGTAGTAGAACCGTTAGAAAGAGGCTATGGAATTACTTTAGGTAATGCATTGAGAAGAATGCTTTTATCCTCCCTGCCAGGTGTCGCACCTACATCCGTCAAGATTGACGGAGTACTTCATGAGTTTTCATCCGTTCCTGGAGTCAGAGAAGACGTAACAGAGCTTATTCTGAACCTCAAGGGACTGTTCATCAAGATGAATGGAGAAGGACCTAGAAAGATCTATATAGATGCCAAGGGACCTGGTGTAATCACCGCAGGAGACATCAAGACCGATGGAGATGTGGAAATCGTCAATAAGGATCTCTACATCGCTACACTTGAAGAGGACGCAAAGCTGTATGTTGAAATCAACGTGGATAGAGGTAGAGGATATGTTTCTCAGATGAGAAACAAGGCCGAAGGCCTGGCCATATCGACTATTCCAATGGATTCAATATATACCCCTGTGAAGAGAGTAAACTTCACAGTGGATAATACAAGAGTCGGACAGGTTACAGACTACGACAAGCTGACTCTTGAAATATGGACCAATGGTACCATTTTGACAGAAGAAGCCATAAGTCTTGCTGCAAAAGTACTTATTGAGCACTTTAAGCTGTTCATGACACTGACCAATCATGCCAACGATGTTGAAGTCATGATTGAGAAGGAAGATGACAAGAAAGAAAAGGTTCTGGAGATGACCATCGAAGAACTGGATCTCTCCGTCAGATCCTATAACTGTCTGAAGAGGGCAGGTATCAATACCGTTCATGAGCTTACAGAAAAGACCATGGACGATATGATGAAGGTAAGGAATCTAGGAAAGAAATCTCTCGAAGAAGTCGAGAGAAAGTTAAAGGACTTGGATTTATCCTTAAAGTCCACTGACGAGTAAAGGAGGTAAGTTAAATGGCTACATTAAGAAAACTTGGTCGTCCAACCGACCAGAGAACTGCAATGCTGAGAAGTCTTGTTACAAACTTCTTAAAGCACGGTAGAATTGAAACTACATACTACAGAGCTAAGGAAACAAAGAACATCGCTGAAAAGATGATCACTCTTGCTAAGAGAGGAGACCTTCACGCGAGAAGACAGGTACTTAGCTATGTTCATGAAGAAGAAGTAGTGAAGAATCTGTTTGACAATATCGCGCCAAAGTATGCTGAGAGAAACGGTGGTTACACCAGAATCTACAAGGCAGGCCCAAGAAGAGGCGACGGTGCTGAAAAGGCAATTCTGGAACTGGTTTAATAGTAAAGAGGAAGTCTGACTTCCCTTTGAATGAAGTAAGGGGATTAAGGAAACTTAGTCCCCTTTTTCAGTTAAACATGATAAGATAAAGTGATAAGTAGTAAAGGCAGCAGGTGATCTGTCTTTAGTACTTATCGTAGGAGGATCAAGATGGAAAGTAAAAGCAATAGAGAAGAGAATGAAATGATCAGAGCAGTTGAGCTTACCCATTATTATGATGATGGTCCTGAAGGGGAGGAGGAGTATTCTTTAAGAGGCGTCAATATCACCGTGAAGGAAGGCGAGTTTGTGGTGGTTCTTGGACATAACGGTTCAGGAAAATCCACCTTCGCCAAGCATATGAATGCACTGCTCCTGCCTGCAGGCGGAAAAATCTACATCGATTCCATCGATGCCACGGACCCGGAGAATACCTGGGAAGTGAGAAAAAGAGCCGGTATGGTGTTCCAGAATCCGGACAATCAGATGGTGGCCACGGTGGTGGAAGAGGATGTGGCCTTCGGACCGGAAAATCTGGGGGTTGAGCCTTCTGAAATCAGAAAGAGAGTGGACAAGTCCCTGAAAGAAGTGAACATGTATGAATACAGAAAGCATGCGCCTCACCTTCTCTCCGGCGGACAGAAGCAGAGAGTGGCCATCGCAGGCATCATTGCCATGCGTCCGAAAATCATCATTCTGGATGAGCCTACAGCCATGCTGGACCCATCGGGCAGAGAAGAGGTCATGAAGACCATCCGTCAGCTCAACGAAGAGTACAACATCACCATCGTGCACATCACCCACTTCATGGAAGAAGCGGTGCAGGGGGATCGGATCGTCGTCATGGAGGAAGGGAAGATCATCATCGATGATACGCCCCGAAATGTATTCAAGAATGTGGATCTTCTGAAATCCATAGGCCTTGATGTGCCTCAGGTGACGGAGCTGGCCCATGAACTGATCAAGGATGGTGTTCCTCTGGATGAAGGAATACTAAATATAGATGAAATGGTGGAGGCAATATGTCAATTAAAATAGAAAATCTGACTCATGTATATATGCCTAAAACACCTTTCGAAACCATCGCACTGGACGACATCAATCTGGAGCTGGAAGAAGGGAAGTTTTATGCGCTCATCGGTCATACCGGTTCGGGCAAATCCACGCTGATTCAGCATCTCAATGGTCTCCTGAAGCCCACTTCAGGAAAGATCATCATCGACGGAATGGACATCACCGACAAGAAGACCGTCATGAGCGATGTGCGAAAGAAAGTGGGACTGGTTTTCCAGTATCCCGAATATCAGCTCTTTGAAGAAACCATCGAGAAGGACATCGCCTTCGGTCCCATCAATCTGGGACTGGATGAAGAAGAGGTGCTAAGACGCGTGAAAAGAGCCATGGATATGGTGGGACTGGAGTATGAAAAATACAAAGACCTGTCACCCTTTGAGATCTCCGGGGGACAGAAAAGAAGAGTCGCCATTGCAGGCGTTGTGGCCATGGAGCCCAAGGTGCTGATTCTGGATGAACCCATTGCGGGTCTGGACCCCAGAGGGAGAGATGCGATTCTTCATCAGCTGAAAAGGCTTCATGAGGAATACAAGCATACAGTGATCCTTGTGACCCATTCCATGGAGGATGTGGCGGATGTGGCGGAAGAAGTCATCGTCATGAGCGATGCGAAGGTCATGATGAAGGGCACACCCAGAGAAGTCTTCACCAAGATCGACATGCTGGAGGAAGTGGGACTGGGAGCGCCTCAGATCACCTACCTCATGCGAGCGCTGAAGGAAAAGGGCATTCCCGTAAGAGAGGATATCTTCACCGTGGCTGAAGCCAAAGAAGAGATCAGAAAGTATCTTGCGAAAGGGGGTCAGACGTTATGATCAAGAATATCACCATCGGACAATACATTCCCGGAGAATCCTTCATCCATAAGCTGGACCCCAGGACGAAGATTCTGATTTCCATCCTGTTCATCGTGAACCTGTTTCTGGTGCAGAATTTCACCGCGTATCTTCTGATTCTCGGCTTCATCCTGCTCATGGTCCGCGTAGCGAAGCTCTCCCCGAAGTATTTATATAAAGGGGTAAAACCGGTATTCGTCCTGATCATCTTCACGGC
>RZYZ01000352.1 GCA_009930125.1 Clostridia bacterium
AATGTAGACTGAAAGAGGAGGCGTCGGGAGTTTCAAGGACATTCCTCAGTTCCCGCGCTATGCGGTCCATTCTCTCCGCTTTCCTTTCCATCTCCTCTTCGTAGAAGATGACAGGATTCTTCTGGTCATAGGCAAGATTGGCCATGGCCAGTGCTGCATTCTGCAGAAGTTTATCACCCTGGAGATTCCGTCCATCAAGCTCCACCACAGAAATCTGCAGCTGAATCTTATGCTTGGAAAACTCCCTGGCGTAAGGCTCTTCGAACACTTTTCGGATTCGTTCTGCAAGCTCTTCCAGATCTTTTCGATCCCCATAATCACATATGGTAATCAGCAGCTTCTCAGAGCCATATCGGAACATTTTCTCTTCATCTGTCAGGATGGCTGTCAGAAGATCTGCAGTCTGTCTAAGAACACGATTTGTGACTGTCTGCCCGTAAGTCATACCAATGATGGACAGATTTCGAAAGTTCAGAAGCAGAACCGCTTTTTTCGTGATTTCTTATCTGCTATCATATCTTCCAGATATTCCGAAAGATACGCTCCATTAGGCAGTTGTGTTACTGCATCGTAATATGCGATCCGGATATTGGAGCGGTCTCTTCTATAAGCATAATAAAGGATTCCACCCATGACTAAAAGAAGAAAAATCAGTAGCGCGACGCCCTGAACCTTGATTTCATTGATCTCTTTCTCCAATTCGGTACTGCTAAATAGAATGCACAGTGTCCCCTGGTTTATTTCCTCATCATATACACGCACATTGACCTGATAGATCCTCTCCCCACCAATCTCTCTTTCCAGAGCGCGATCATATCCCAGAGAAATCCCTTCTAGAACGCTACTTTCCTTATCCTTCTCGTCCATGGTGTAACTGCTGGCAAGTACTTGTGATTCCTCGTTGTAAAAAACCGCATGAAGAACCTTCTCCTCCCGGCTCATAAGTTCGATCACTTCTCTCAGATCAAACTCCTCCATGAAGGAACTGGCAAGGTCCGCCTGAATGCCGAACTGTATGAATGTACCGTCCGAATTTCTGGAATAACCGTATTTATAGAACTTTTCGCTTTCCGAATCCTTCCTGATTTCTTCTATGAGAAGGTCTTGCCCACTCATCATGAAATCATAGATAGGATGTCCTTCATAAGCTTTCCAGCCCAAGTAGTTACCACCTCTGCTGTGGATGATCGTTCCACCTTCGTCATAAAAATGAATCTCATCCAGAAGCAGCTTTTCAGCCAGCTTCTCCAGGTTGAGAATAATATCCTCATTATCCATGACGCGCAGCGATTCACCCGCCACCTGGAGCTTCTCATCAAGAAGCTCCGAGACAACCTCTCTCACATCCCCTGAATATTGAAGAAGTCTCATGTATCCTTCCGATACATTCAACGCTTCATTTTCATACCGCCCCTCTGCTTCTTTCACATCATGATGGATATGATCTCTGACAACGACGAAGAACAGTATGACCACCATGAAAAACGGTATGAGAAAATAGCGAATGTCTACGGATTTCAGCTTATCCTTTCTGATTCTGTCTTTTTTCACTGAAATATCCATCTTTATAGAATTTGTATTGCTTCATCTTGAATATAAATATATTCATATATCACTTTTTACTATGTCAATATATTATAAATTATACTTCCACCTCCTATGCGCGTCAACAAAAAACCTTATATTTTCAGATAATTAGAACATCTCTCTATCTCTCATAGTGTTTCCTGAAATACCAATTGCAGGAATCGATTCCTGAAGGTAAAATATGTGTAATAAGATTCAAATGAACTATAAGGAGTGATGATTCATGTTAATACAACCTGGAAAATTTCGTACTGCGGCATACCTGTTTATGGTAAGCATATTGTTCCTTTCCGGCTGCTTCTCTTCCGAAGGGA
>RZYZ01000353.1 GCA_009930125.1 Clostridia bacterium
AAGGGTTTCGGAAATATCATCCGTCTCCCGATGCCCGGCCAGTCTTTTCAGCTCTGTCACGGAAATCTTGGAGCTCTTTTTCGTTTCCTCTTCAAAGGCATACCGGAATCCAAGTCGCTGATTGATTTCAAAAGCAGAGTCCGCATCCCGAATGGTATCCAGCGTGAACAGTCCGGCAGGTTTTTCCTCCTCCAGATTCAGGTCCTGTAAAATGGCAGCCTTTCGTCTGATTTCCAGATTGAATCCCACATTCTTTCCGAAAACATAGGATTTCCCATCGGTTCTCTGCGCGCAGAAATCCCAGTGCTTAAGAAGCACAGACATAATCCAGTCCAGATAACCAGAAGCTTTCTCTACTTTCCCTTCCAGAATTCTGAAGTCTTCTCCTGCACTCAGCTCCGTCCATTTCTTCATGCTCTTTTCCGCATCCTTGATATGCCCGGTGATGATGAGTTTCTCCTTGGCTCTTGTCAGCGCCACGTAAAGCACTCTCATCTCTTCTGAGATGTTTTCCAGGCTGATTTTCCTTCGGATCACTTCCTTGATGAGCGTCGTATCCGTGACACCTCTTTCCAGATCCACAAAATTCGGACCGAAGCCCAGGGTTTCATGAAGGATGATCTGCCGGTTGAGATCCATTTTATTGAACCTTTTGGAAGCGTTCACCAGGAACACCACCGGAAACTCCAGCCCCTTGGATTTATGGATGCTCATGATTCTCACCAGATTCTCATTTTCTCCCAGAATCTTGGCCGCTCCGATATCTCCAGTGGTTTTCTTCAGCTTGTCTATGAACCGGATGAAGTTAAAGAGTCCTTTCAGCGTAGTCTCTTCAAACTGCTTCGCACGCTGGAAAAGGATCTTCAGATTCGCCTGTCTTTCGATACCGTCAGGCATGGCCCCCACATAATCCAGATAGGAGGTATCCGTGTAGAGATACCAGATGAACTCATCCAGATTCATGTACCTGGAGATGCTGCGGTAGGTTCCGAGTTTTTCCAGAAAGGAATGGATCTTCTCTCTGACGTCCTCACTGAAGTCTTCTCCCGCAACCATATTGTTGTAGAGGAATTCCTTGTCACTGACCTTTCTGATCTCCACCAGATCCTCTTCGCTGAAGGAGAAGAGGGGACTTCTCAGCGCAGCAACCAGAGGCACATCCTGAAGAGGATTGTCGATGATCTTCAGAAGCGACATCATGGTTCGAATCTCAATGGTGTCGAAATATCCTGTGGAACTGTCACTGTAGGATGGAATGTTCGCTTCGTGGAGCTCCTCCAGAAAAATCGTCGCGGTCCTTGAAGTGGCACGCATGAGAATGACGATGTCCCTGTAGGTCACCGGTCTCATAGTCTTTGTGTTTTTGTCATAGACAGGAAATCCTGTCCGAATCAGTTCATTGATCTTTTCGGAAACCATCTTCGCTTCCACTTCAATGGCTTTATACTCTGAAGGATCAATCTCCTGATCCTCACCTTCTCCGGAGTCTTCTCCCTCTTCAGGGGAGCCGCTCTCTTCCACCAGCATCACTTCGATAATCTCATTTTTGGAAAGCTCCTCCGTCGCTTCTTCCACCTGGTCCTCTAGTTCGTTCATTTCATAATAGGTGGCCCCATAAATGAGCGCTTCCTCGTCTGTGTAGTCCAGCTCACCGACGCGTTCACTCATGATTCCCTTGAAGAGAAAATTGACGCTGTCCAGTATGTTCCTTCTGCTTCTGAAATTCTTGTAGAGGAGAATCTTTCTTCCAGAACCATTTCCTTCCAGGGAATAGGTTCTGTATTTCTCCATGAAGAGCTCCGGCTTCGCCTGCCTGAAACGGTAGATGCTCTGCTTCACATCCCCCACCATGAACACATTGGGATTGTCTTCATTCTTTCGGGATACCATGGAGATGATC
>RZYZ01000080.1 GCA_009930125.1 Clostridia bacterium
GAGCTTCTGGGCAAGGAAGCGGCCATGTTTGTCCCTTCAGGAGTTTTCGGAAACCAGGTTTCTGTTCTGACCCACACAAAGAGAGCCCAGGAGATCATCCTGGGTGAAAAATGCCATATCATAGAACATGAAGCAGGCTCTGTGGCTCTCATCTCCAATGTGCAGACAAGAACCATCGATGACAGCACCGGCGAAATGGACCCCAGTGAAGTGGAAAGAATCATCCGCAAGGCGGAAGACATCCATTTCCCCCACACCGGTCTCATCTGCGTGGAGACGGCCCATTCCACAGGAAATGTGGCTTCCCTTAAAAACCTAAAGGAAATCCATGGCATCGCAAAGAAATATGGCATTCCGGTTCATCTGGATGGAGCAAGGCTCTTCAACGCCGCCACCTATCTGGGTGTGGAAGGAAAAGACATCGCAGAGAATGCGGACTCTGTTTCCCTCTGCCTCTCCAAAGGACTCTGCGCACCGGTGGGATCCGTTGTGGCAGGCACAAAGGAGTTCATTCATGAAGCCAGAAAAAACAGGAAGATTCTCGGCGGAGGCATGAGGCAGACAGGCATTCTTGCAGCAGCAGGTCTGGAAGCCCTGGAGATGCGAAAGAGACTGAAGGAAGACCATGAAAATGCGCTGTACTTCGGTGAAGAGCTTGATAAGATTCCCGGCATCAGGGTCCATAAGGATGCCATCAAGATCAACATGATCTTCTTTGAGATTGAAAAAGAGAATTTCGACGATGAAAAGTTCGTGTCGCACCTCAAGGACAGAGACATTCTCATCAATGGACAGGATGGCGGTCTGTACCGCTTTGTGACCCATTACTACATCACACGGGAGAGAATGGATACGGTCCTTGAAATTCTCAGAGAATATTTCAGATAGTAAATTGAAAATCCGGCTTAATTGTGGTACTATGATTAAGTTCAGCAGTGGTAGCTCAGCTGGATAGAGTAATCGGCTACGAACCGATCGGTCGGGGGTTCGAATCCCTCTCACTGCACCATAACCAATGAAATCTTCGGGTTTCATTGGTTTTTGTTTTGCCTCGAAAACCGAATCTGTTCCGAAATGGCATTTCCTGTATTTCACTTTGGCGTGATGAAGTTCCTCTTGTGCTACAATATTTCCTATATATGATTCAGAATATGAAAAAGGAACGGTTGAATACATTGAATAAATTATGGACAAAAGATTTTAAGATCATCACCATAGGCTCCATCATCTCCATGCTCGGAAACTCCGTAGCCGGATTTGCCATCGGACTGCTGGTGCTGGATTATACCCAGTCGACACTGCTTTTTTCCCTGTTCATGGTGGTCTACAATCTGCCCAAGATCGTGGCACCCCTTTTTGCAGGTCCCTATCTGGACCGGTTCTCCAGAAAGAAAGTCATCTACACCCTGGATTTTTTCTCCTCGGCGGTCTTCTTTCTGATGTTTCTGCTTCTCCGAGCGAACTGGTTCAATTATCCGGTTTTCCTCGGAATCGTGCTCCTCATCGGAACCATCGATGGTGTATACAGTGTAGCCTATGAAAGCTTCTACCCGAATCTGGTCTCCAAAGGAAACTTTTCCAAGGCCTACTCCATCTCCAGCATGATCTATCCCCTGGCTGCCTTCATGGTGCCTGTAGCCTCCGTCATCTATACAACTACAGGATCCGCTGCACCGCTCTTCGCCTTCAATGCGGTGACATTTTTCGTAGCGGCACTCTTTGAGACCAGAATCGGATATACCGAAATGCATATGCAGGAGAACCAGAGTGAAGACAAGGGTTTCTCCATGGTCTCCTATAAAGCGGATTTCAAGGAAGGTCTCCAGTACATGAAACAGGAGAAGGGCCTCCAGGTGATCACCGCCTACTTCTTCATCACCATGTTCGCAGGCGGCGGCATCCACATTCTCCATCTCCCCTTCTTCAAGAACAACCCGGAGCTCTTCGCAAACATCCCCATCAACGTGGTGACCCTCTATACCATCATCAGCAGTTTCGGGGTACTGGGCAGACTCACCGGCGGATTCATCCATTACAAATATAAGTACCCTGTAGACAAGAAGTTTCTCATCGCCATCACCGTCTACACCACCATCGCGCTACTGGAAGCCTTCAATCTCTACTTCCCGGTCCCACTGATGATGGTGAGCTTCTTCATCATCGGCATCATGGGCGTCACCTCCTTCAACATCAGAATCTCCGCCACCCAGTCCTATGTGCCGGATGTGAAAAGAGGACGATTCAACGGAACCTTCCAGATGATCGTATCGGCAGGTAACATTCTGGGACAGCTTCTGGCAGGATTCCTTGGAGAGATCTACCACGAAAGACACATCATCATGATGTTTATGGCCGTGAATCTTCTGGCTGTCATCTTCATCATGTACAACAAAAGAGAACATGTTAAAAAGATCTATAACAGGAGAGTCTGACTCTTCTGCCATAGATCTTTTCCTTTTTCCTGAAGAAGAAAATCCCGATTGTTCTTCTCCCTGATTTTTTTGATATACTTTCATCAGATAATCAGTTTTTCATCCTCTCCACTTTCCTTGGATTCAAGTTCAATCCATACGAAAGTGACTAAGATGACATGGAGGTTCCAATGTTTGAAGTCAGATGCATCGATTCTCGAGAGACTCTCCCGATCCGGCAAAAGGTTCTTCGCCCCTATCAGTCCGTGAAAGCATGCCTCTACGACACGGATGATGCCGAGG
Organism: Clostridia bacterium; assembly: GCA_009930125.1. Taxonomy (GTDB): domain Bacteria; phylum Bacillota; class Clostridia; order Clostridiales; family Clostridiaceae; genus Proteiniclasticum. The sequence goes on from RZYZ01000080.1 coordinate 2,715, forward strand.
GCTCCTTTCACGTGGGTGTCTTCCATGACGAGAAGCTCGTCAGCATCGCTTCCTTCTGCCCCTGGCATCATGAAGAGCTGGAAGGGACTTTCCACTACAGGCTGCGGGCCATGGCCACACTTCCAGAATACCGGAGAATGGGGGCAGGAAGGCAGGTGGTGCAGTATGCGGAAGAGATTCTGAGAGAGAAAGGCGTATACATCCTCTGGTGCCAAGGAAGAACATCGGTGACGGGGTATTACGAAAGCCTCGGATTTCTTCCTCAGGGAGACGTCTTTGACTATCCGCCCATCGGGCCTCATATCCTTCTCTTTAAAAAAATCTCCGGCAGATGATGATATCTGAAGGCTTCAAAATAATCTGCCAGGACTGAAAAAAGGATTCGAACGAATCCATTTTTTTATAGCCTGGTTCAGTCTTTATTTAAGCCTGTCTCAATCTTTTCGATGAGATTTTCCATATCCCTGATATCTTCTTTCAGTTCCAGTGAATTCACCACAGGCATGCCGTCATGGTCCACCTCTCCATAGGTCTCGATGTCGATCATGGCCTCATGAAGCTCCTGGGCCTGGTCCTTTGCACTTCGTACGTATTTAATCAGCTTTTTAAGCTCTTCCTTTGAAAACTCCATCGTATTCCTCTCACTTCTCTTTTTTTTTATCATAATACCACAGTCTATAATTTCCATATAGGAGGAAAAACCCAAGAAAATTTTAATAATTTGAATATACTCCTATGGTATACTTATTAGAACATCGGTTATTATTATTTTAACACAAGCCCAAGAGATGTTAAGGAATTATTTTACTTACTACACTACACAAGAAGGAGGATGCTCGATTCACTCTTGAATCGGGATAATGCAATGATGAATTTTAAGATTGTAACAGATTCCGGATGCGATATGCCATTTGAAAAACTACATGAACAAGGTGTGGATGTCATCGGCATGGCAGTGAACTTCAACGGAAAAGAATACATTGAAGACAACTGGAAAAGCATCGACGCCGAGAGCTATTACACTGCGCTGAAGGAAGGTGCCACCCCGACGACCAGTCAGATCACGCCTGCCAGATTCTACGAATTCTTCAGTCCATACCTGGATAACGGCATGGATGTGCTCTATGTGGGATTCTCTTCCTCTCTGAGCGGAACTTTCGGTGCGGCCAATGTGGCCCGAAATATGCTGAAGGAAGACTATCCGGATCGAAGAGTGGAACTTATCGACACCATGAGCGCTTCCGTGGGCGTCTCCCTGCTGGTTCTGGAAGCTGCAAAGATGCAGAAGAAGGGCTCCTCCATGGATGAGATCATGCAAATGCTGGAAGAGAAGAAGTTTCATGTGAACCACATCTTCACGGTGGACGATCTCAACCATTTGAAAAGAGGTGGACGTGTTTCCAGCTTTTCAGCAGCCATGGGCACCATGCTTTCCATAAAGCCCATTCTCTATATGAGCAGAGAAGGTAAGCTTCTGAACATTGAAAAAGCCAAGGGAAGAAAGAAGTCCCTGCATATTCTGGTGGATTATCTCGAGAAAGGTCTGATAAAGCCCAACTCCTCTTCCGTGCTGATTGCCCACGGCAACTGCCCTGAAGATGTGGCTCTTCTTGAAAAACTCATACGAGAGAAGAATCTTTCACAGGACATCACCTCCGTGACCATGGGTATGACCATCGGTGCACACACAGGCGCCAATGTGATCAATATGGTCTTCTTCGGAAAAGACCGTGAAGAGACCCTTACTAAAGCATAGAAGGGAGCTTATATGATACCAAAGGAATCCATGAAAAAGTATATCCTCGCTGGAATCACCATATTGACTCTGGTGGAAGCCTACTTCTACTACCGGGCACTGAAAGACTATATCGGAGTCTATCAGGCTTCCATCTTCATTCCGCTGCTTCTCCAGCCCATCCTTTATAATAAGCTCTTCATGAGCGATGAGAAATTGACGCTGAGAAGCTGGAAAGTGTCACCCCTGATTGCTGTGAGTCTTCTGCTTCCTGTACTCATCTGGTACACGATACCCGACTATACCTATGAGGAAGGGAAAGCACTTGTGGAAGCATCCATGGATGAAAGCGTGGATTTTCCAGAGCAGGAATACGAGAATCGCACCATTCCAGCCATGGGCAGGAAGAAGGGTATCCTGCATAGCAACAGAATCTATTACTATACGGCAGAAGTGGACGGAACCAAAAGCTATCATGTGGTGGATCCCATAACAGGAGAAGTCCAGGAGCTGGAAGAGGATTTTTTCAGAAGAGAATAGCTGAATATTTCAGCTAAAATAGAGGAAAGGAGCTGTTCAAAATAATGAACTGCTCCTTTCCTTTTATGTCATTTAATTGAGTATCTTCGGATTCTATTGTTCTAAGCTTCCTGCTCCGCAAAGATCTTGATGAGATTCAGAAGCACTTCCACCGCTTTGTCCATGGAAGATACAGAGATGAACTCATATCTTCCGTGATAGTTTTCACCGCCGGTGAAGATATTCGGACAGGGAAGACCCATGTAGGAAAGCTGGGCACCATCTGTTCCGCCACGGATGGGCTTGATGTCCGGTGTGACGCCGGCTTTTAGCATAGCCTGCTTCGCATTCTCAACCAGATACATGTGCGGCTCGATCTTCGTCTTCATGTTCCTGTACTGATCGTGAAGCTCCACGGTGACGGTACCCTCTCCGTATTTCTCGTTAAGCGCATCTGCCGCTTCCAGCATCTTCTTCTTTCGATCTTCAAAGGACTCCTCAAAGAAATCTCTGATGATGTAGTCCAGGCTCGTTCCATCCACATCTCCCTTGAATTCATTCAGATGATAGAACCCTTCATATTTCTCTGTATGCTCCGGTGTATCCTTGCGATCAAAGAAATCCGCATATTCCATGGCGATGAATATGGAGTTCACCATCTTATCCTTGGCGGTGCCTGGGTGCACGTTTCTACCTCTGACCGTGACCTTCGCCGAAGCCGCATTGAAGTTTTCAAACTCCAGCTCTCCCAGAGGTCCTCCGTCCATGGTGTAGGCCACATCAGCGCCGAAGGCTTCCACATCGAAATGATGGGGTCCACGACCGATTTCCTCATCTGGCGTGAAGGCTACGTGAATGTCTCCGTGGATGAAGTCCTTATCCTTTACAATATGCTCCAGAGCAGCCATGATTTCAGCTACCCCCGCCTTGTCATCGGCACCAAGAAGCGTCGTTCCGTCTGTGACCACAAGCTCCTGCCCCACATAACCGGAAAGAGCCGGAAACTCCGATTCCTTCAGAACGATTCCGTTTTCCTCATGGAGAACGATGTCTCCACCATCGTATTTCACGATTCTCGGATTCACATCCTTGCCGCTCATGTCCGGTGAGGTATCCACATGGGCAAGAAGACCAAGCTTCTTCACTTTTCTGCAGGTGTTGCTTCTGAGAAACCCGAAAAGGTAGCCCTTTTCATCCAGTCTCGTCTCCAGTCCCAGCTCCTCCAGTTCTTTTTTCAGTTCTAGGGTGAGCACCATCTGTCCTTTGGTGGAAGGTACAGATGTGCTGTTTTCATCGGAAGTGGTGTCATATTTGACATACTTCAACAGTTTTTCCACTGCGCTCATTTAAGTTCCTCCTCATAATATATCTGATGGGTTATTTGCCTTGTAACAGATTCTTTCTTTACAGCTTCGGATTATAGATTCTTCTTCTGTCCAGTGAGAAAATGCTTTCAGAGAAAGTACCCGGCTCCAGGTCCCTTACCGCCAGATTAAAGTCAAAGACTCTGGCATCGATCATATCGATGTGATGCAGAAGCTCCGCTTCCAGGAACATGGGCTTCACAGGACTTCCATATTCAGGCTCATAGTGATGGGACAGAATCATATGCTGCAGCAGCATTCTCTTCTCATCCGGCGTGCCAAGTCTGTCACAGATCCTGTCCACATTCTTGACGCCAAGAGAAATATGTCCCAGAAGATTGCCTTCAATGGTGTATTCACTGACGATACCCAGCTCAGAAGATTCCATTTCATTCATCTTCTCCAGGTCATGCAGAATGATGCCTGCATAGAGAAGGTCCGTATTCACCGTGGTATAGATTCCGGCAATCTGCTGTCCGAGCTTCAGCATGGTCAGCACATGATAGAGCAGCCCGGACCGTATGGCATGATGATTTCTCTTCGCTGCCGGATAGTACATGATTTTATCCATCTTCTCTTCTACAGCAGCCTCAACCACCCTGCGGATGTCCTCATCCTTGATGGATATCATATACTTTCGGATCTCATCCAGCATGAAGGTGTTCTTAAGCGGCGCCGTTTCCACGAAATCCTCCGGATCCACCCCATCTTCTTCTGATGAAAGTCTGATCCGATCGATCTTGAACTGATTGCTGTTCATGAAACTGGTGACTGTCCCTCTGGCTTTGACCAGATCGCTTTCCTTGAACATGGTTTCCATTGCGGCAGGAACTTCCCAGAGTTTACCTGAAATCTCCCCCGTCTTATCTCCGAATATAAAATCAAGATACTTCTTATCATTTGAATTGGTGGTCTTCAGGTCGACTCTCTTCACGATGAAGAAACAGTCCACGCGATCCCCGACCGCCAAATCACATATTTTTTTGCTACCAAGCTCCATAAAATTCTCCTTCCTGACAAAATAGGTTATAATTAAGTATACAACAACGGTCAATTGAAGACTAACCTTTCTTCGATAATATCTTGACTGACTGGAAAGGATGAGTGCAATGGACATCACCCTGCCAAAAGGCGTCGGATACATCATAAAAGAACTGAATAAGAACGGTCACGAAGCCTACGTGGTGGGTGGATGCATTAGGGACATACTCATCGGACTGCCCCCGAAAGACTATGACATCACCACATCGGCAGACCCCGATGAAGTCATCCGCATCTTCAGAAAAACCATTCCCACGGGCATCCGCCATGGCACCGTCGGTGTAGTCACCACCGACGGTATTTATGATGTGACGACCTACCGTGCGGATGGAGAATACATCAACAGCAGATATCCCGCCAATGTGATCTTCATCGATGATCTTGTGGAGGATCTCAGAAGACGGGACATCACCATCAACGCCATCGCCTACAACACCGAAAAAGGAATCATCGATCCCTTCGATGGGACCTCGGATATCAGAGGGAAAATCATCCGGGCTGTGGGAAACCCCATCCTGCGATTCAAGGAAGATGCCTTGAGAATTCTGAGAGCCATTCGTCTGGCCACCACCCTGAACTTCAACATCGAAGAGAAGACCCTTTTCGGTATCGTGGAGACCATGGATGGTCTCCAGTTCATCAGCGTGGAAAGAATCCGGGAAGAACTCAATACCATCTTATTATCGGAAACTCCCTCACGAGGAATCTCCATGCTTTTCCAGCTGGGGGTCATGAAATATGTGGTCCCTGAGATCATGCCCATGGCTGTATTTTCCCAGTTCAATCCCCATCATGACAAGGATGTTCTGGGACACACGCTGGATGTGGTGGACCATGTGCCTGCAAAGCTCCATTTAAGGCTTGCAGCCCTCTTCCACGACTGTGGTAAGCCCGGAACCTTCACGGTGGACAGAAACGGAACAGGGCACTTCTACGGCCATGAGAAGCGGTCCGTGGAAATCGCAGAATCCACCCTCTTCAGACTGAAATATGACCGGAAGACCATCAAAAAGGTGCTTGCACTCATTGATAATCATATGGTCAGCCTCGATATGAAGAATGAGCTGAAACTGAAAAAGCTCATCCGAAAACTTGAAAAAGAGAACATCAACGATCTCTTCGAACTGAAGACGGCTGATTTTGTCAGCAAACCGGAAAGCAGCGGCACCAAGCTGTTTGAGATCAGCGCTCTGAGAGACCGGATGATGGAGATCATCGAGCGGAAGGATCCGCTGGAGATCAGAGACCTGGACGTAAGCGGTCAGGATGTCATGAACCTGGGCATCAGGGAAGGACGAGAAGTCGGAAGAATTCTCAACACGCTTCTGGAGAAAGTACTGAAAGACCCGAAACTGAACCATAAGGAAACACTGCTGGATATCGCGCGCAAGGAGCTTGAAGAATGACGGATAACGTGAAAAATACCATTATTACCATGATGATTCTGGGAACTCTGGGTTTCATACTGAAAAAAAGCAGAGTCATGGACAAGAGAACCGATAAATTCCTTTCCCAGCTACTGGTGAACATCTGTACACCAGCTGTGATGATCTACATCAACCTGACGAATTTTTCCATCGCCACCTTCAGAAACTCCTACAGGAGCATTCTCATTGCAATGCTCACCATGATTCTCATGAATGTCATCGCCTATGGGGTATCCAAGGCCCTTTCCTTGAGAGGGATGGAGCAGGGAGAGTTCATATCCATGGCTACCTTCTCCAACACCATATTTGTTGGGCTGCCGCTCATCACAGGCATTTTCGGAGAAAAGGCGGTTCCCTATCTGATGCTTTATTTCATAGGAAACACACTGACCTTCTGGACTCTGGGCATCT
>RZYZ01000354.1 GCA_009930125.1 Clostridia bacterium
TCCTTCAGAAGTGCGATTTCAATCTTGTACACCGCTCCGGTTTCCGCAAAGATTTCACGGTCGTAGGTCCTCTTCATGGACTCCACCACCGCCTTCTTCACGATGCTCTGACAATCCGGAACACTGTGGAGCTGGCTTCTTACGGATTTTCCGACCACGTGCATTTTTCCGCTTACAGGAATCAGCGCACCGAAATCGATGGCCTTTGTTCCCTGAAACAGTTCCTCGAAAGTGACGGCCTTAAACTCCGAAAGCTTGATGAGTATCCTTTCAGCGGTTCTCAGATGAATATTGCAGATGGCGATATCCATCTCATCTCCATCAAACTCGATTTTTCCGTTCTCCACCTTAAGATCCTCATATCCTAACGCTTTCAGTTCATTGGAGAGTATTTTTTCTATGCCGAAGGCACAGGTGGCAATGAGTCTGTAATCCATTTTATTCTCCTCTTAGTGTCAAAGAGAGCGGACAATGATCGGAACCCATGATGTCATTGTATATGGTCAGATGATCCACATCCTCCAGCACGTTCTCCGATACGACAAAGTAATCTATTCTCCATCCTGCATTTCTGTCTCTGGCACGGAACCGCTGATCCCACCAGGTATACTTCACTTCTTCCGGATTGCGCGCTCTCCACGCGTCCACAAATCCATGGCTCAGAAGCTTCGTGAACCAGTCTCGCTCAATCTGGAGAAATCCTGAGGTCTTCTGATTGGTCTCCGGATTCGCAAGATCGATCTCATTATGGGCAACATTGAAATCTCCTGTGATGATGACTTTCTTCCCTGATTCCTTCAACGCATCGAACTTCGCAAGAAGATCATCATAGAATCTCATCTTGTAAGCGAGTCTTTCGTCTCCTCTGCCACCGTTGGGGAAGTAAATGCCGAAAATCGCATAGTCCTTTACGTTGACCTGAATCACTCTTCCTTCCACGTCGTATTCCTCAATTCCTGACCCCTTGATGATTTCATCCACAGGAATTCTGGTATAGACCGCTACAGAAGAATATCCCTTTCTGACTCCTGAGTGCATGGTCAGGGTATAACCCAGCTCCTTGAGATAGATCTCCTCAACCAGCTGGTCCTCCTGCATCTTCGTCTCCTGGATGAAAAGAATATCCGGATCCAGTTCCATGACGCTTTCCTTGAATCCTTTCTTCATGATGGCTCGTAATCCGTTCACGTTCCATGATACTATCTTCATTCGTTACCTTCCTTTATGAATATATCCACTGCGTTTCTGCCGTCCACTTCTTCCAGCATGACCTTAATCAGCTCATTTCTGGAAGTGGGCACATTCTTCCCCACATAGTCTGCTCTGATGGGCAGCTCCCTGTGTCCCCTGTCTATGAGTACAGCAAGCTGAATGCTTTTCGGTCTTCCGTTTTCCGTTACAGCATCAAGAGCCGCTCTTACAGTACGACCCGTATAGAGCACATCATCCACAAGAATGACCTTCTTGTCTTTGATCGGCACATCAATCTGCGCGTTCTTGATCATCGGTGTTTCATAATCCTCTTCCAGATCATCCCGATACAACGTGATATCCACGCTGGATACAGGAATTTCGGCATCCTCAAACTTCCTGATGTTTTCCTGTATTCTCTCTGCAAGAGGTACTCCTCTTCTTTTGATGCCCACAAGAACAATGTCCATGGTTCCCTTATTCTTCTCCACTATTTCATGAGAGATTCTCACAAGGGCTCTTTCTATCGCCTTCTCGTCCATGAGTCCCGCTTTAAATTCCATAAGCCGCCATAGAAGCCTGGTTCTATGGATGACACCACCTTTTCCGTTTATTTTATCATCTATATTTCTTGTTTCGATTCATCCTATATCATCTTATTATACTAAAACATCCCAGCATAAGGCTAGGATGT
>RZYZ01000355.1 GCA_009930125.1 Clostridia bacterium
GATTATACGCCAAACAGCAGGGTGAATTACATCGCCATGCGACTTCTGGCAAGCTCTAATGAGGTGAGAATATACGATTTGGCAGACAGTCTGTTTTCCAGTAGAGCCACCATTCAGAAAGATCTGGAAAGAGTAAGCAAGATGTTGGCACAGTTTGACATTACGCTAATCAGGCAGAAAAATCGCGGTCTACGCGTTGAGGGAAAAGAACGTAAAATCAGAAGCTGTCTTTTGGATCTTCTTCTGAATAGTGGTGAAATCAAAAATGTGGTGGATCTCATAACGGGGACAGCAGATATGAAGGATACAGATAGGCCATTTCAAAGCCTGGAAATGACAGTGAAGGATGTCAACCGTTTCATCAATGCCCTTAAAAGAAGACAATCAGGCTTCATTGAAGATCTGCCTCTTCAAGCTTTAATCACGGTCTTTCTGATGTCTTATATCAGCTTTCAGCGTTATAACGAAGGAAAAACTGTGGTTCTTTCTGATCCCTTCACAGAAAGCCTTAAGGAGGATGCTTTCCGGAAAGAAGTGGAGCATCTGGCCCATGTCATCGACGAGGAATATGGCGTAAAGCTTCCAGAGGATGAGAAAAGCTTTCTCCAGGTTTATTTCTTAAGTCAGAGCAGATATGGAGAGCGGCATCAAGCAGATCAGGAAGAAGCGAAGAAGCTCTCAGGAAGCCTTGTTAAGTACTGGGAGAAATGCTTAGGGCATACCTTGGAACAGACGGAAAAGCTCTTGGAATCACTCACTGCACACCTCATACCAGCGCTGACAAGATTTCGTCATGGAATCTACATGGAAAATCCCATCCTATCGGAAATCAGAGAGATTCATAAAAATACCTTTCAGATCGTAAAAAGCGGGAAAGAGATTATTGAAGCTCGTTATAAAAACCAGGTATCCGATGATGAACTGGGGTTTCTTACCCTGCACCTGGCTGCGGCCATCGATCGGATGAAAACACCTCTTTCCGTACTCCTCGTGAGTCATCTGGGGCTTGGGGTAAGAAATCTTCTGGAAGAGCGGCTTTCGCGAAAGATTCCAGAAATTAGGATCGAGAAAACAGCCAGTTATTTCTCCATCTATGATCAGGACCTGGAGGGCATTGATCTTGTCTTCACCACCATCGAGCTGAAAGGCATAACGGAAGTGCCTGTACTGCATCTGAATCCGCTATTTGACAGCAAAGATACGGACATACTGAGAAAGCTTGTGAAACCATTTTTCGACAGAAAGAATGATCCCTACCGGCTGAGATGATTACTTATTTTTTACCATATCATTACAGTATGCATTGCCGTGTTTCACCGGTTGCCATGGGCTTTTGTATGCTCTAAAATGGAGTTAATGAAACGGAAAAATGGAGGAACAGGAAATGAAACATATTAAAATTGCAGCAGGTCTTGCACATGTCAATTACGGTCGTATTGCGGATGTGGTGAAGGAAGTCAGTGAAGCGGGTGTAGACATCATCCATTCAGACGCCGCAGACATGCATGATCTTCAGAACATGAAACTCATGGGCGGGCATCAGATTGTAAGTGCCATCAGACCTGAAACAGAGCTTCCTATAGAAAATCACATCTATACCGTCAGCATGGACAAGATGTACATTGAACAGATGTATGATGCCGGGGCCAACATGATTATTATTCCCGCAGAGCATTTCATCGGAGCACAGCTGGCCTACATCATCAACTGGTGCAGAGAAAGAAACATGAAAGTGGGACTGACCATCGGCTGTTATGCACCACTCAGCTTTGTAGAAGAGTCCATCTATGACATAGACAGACTCCATATCGTCACCCACGGAGTGGATGAGACCGATGGACTGGACAACTGGGGATGGAGAAAGAGTGTACT
>RZYZ01000356.1 GCA_009930125.1 Clostridia bacterium
TGAGTTCCAGGAGGATGAAAAGGTGTATGATGAGAGCTTCAACTTCATGTTCGGCAGAGACCTTCTGGTCTCCAATGTGCTGGAGAAGGGAGCATCTTCCAAGGAAGTCTATCTTCCTGAAGGCAGCAGATGGTATGACTGGAATGACAACTATGCCTCTTACGAAGGCGGTCAGACCATCACCATCCCTGTGGGCATCGAGACCATCCCCATGTTTGTCCGGGAAGGGGCCATCATCCCCATGGCGAAGAATCAGCTGCTGAGCATGGAGAAGGATGCGGTGACGAAGATGCATCTCATCATGGCCCCTGGCGCAGCCAGGGAAATGACCCTCTATGACGATGACGGCGTGACCAACGGCTTCGAGAAGGGAGTGTTCAGAAAGACCCGCGTGAAGATGGAAGGCTCTGATGTGGTGAAGGTGGATTTCCAATCGGAAGGTTCCTACAAGGATACGGTGGAGGAATACTCCATTGAGATGATCCGTAAGGACAGAAGCCCTTACTGGGTGAGCTTAGGGGAAAAGGAGCTGCCCCACTTCTTCTCCAGAAGAAAGTTTGAAGAGGCGGAAGAGGGCTGGTACTACAGCCAGACGAAGAGAGCAGTCCAGATCAAGTATCCGAATCCGGGAAGAGATGTTACACTGACGGTTTCCTTTGAGGACTTTGATCTCATCGGAATGTAGAAGGAGGAAGACATGTTACTGAAAGAATTTGTATCCATGGAGAAGACGGATAACGGTTATCTGATTCATGGAGATGCGGCAGACATCATGATCGTCTTTCTGGACGACCATGTGGTGAGAATGCGTACGAGCTTCGACAAGACCTTCAGAGAGTCTTCCTATGCGCTGGTGACCACCGCCTGGGAAGATGAACTGGATGAGCTGCTTTCCGAGGAAAGAACAAAAATTGAAGCCCTGGATGTGCCCTATGAGGAGACGGATAAGAAGATCACCTTCAGAACGAAGAAGCTGATACTGACACTTCGAAAGAATCCTTTGAGCTTCGTCCTGACGGATCGGGAGGGGAATCTCCTCTACAAGGATCTGAAGGAAAGGGCCTATGAGAAGGACCATCTGGGCAGACTGTCCCATTTCACCTGCATCGATCCCGAAAAGGACCATTTCTACGGATTCGGGGAGAAGACGGGTCATGTGGACAAGATGGGACGCAGAATGAGAATGTCGCCCAAGGATGCCATCGGTCATGACCCGGAATTCGGAGAGCCCCTCTACAAGCACATTCCTTTCTACATCCGTGCCCAGAGGGATTCTGGACGATCTGTGGGCTTCTTCTACAACAATGCCCATGACAGCGTCTTTGACATGGGCAACGAAATCAGCGGCTACTGGGACCGTTATGCCTATTATCAGGTGGAAGGCGGTGACCTGGACCTCTTCGTGGTCTACGGACCGGACATGAAGAAAGTGCTGGACGGCTATACCTGGCTCACAGGAAGGCCTGCTCTGCCTACCAAGCAGTCTCTGGGCTATACCGCATCCACCATGTATTATGCGGAGCTTGAGGAGCGCTGTGATGAAGAGATTTACAAGGTCATCGAAAAGCACTTCAAGGAGAAGATCTACATCGACAATTTCTGGCTTGCTTCGGGCTACTCCGCGGGAGAAGAGGACAAGCTGCGCTACATCTTCAACTGGAACAGAAAGCGGTTCCCGGATCCGGAAGGATTCTTCCAGAAGATGGAGAGCATGGGAATCAATGTGATTCCCAACATGAAACCGGGCATTCTGCCCAACCATCCCTACAGGGAGGTCTTTGAGAAGAACGATGTGTTCGTCAAGACCCCTGACGGTCAGAGCGACTACCAGGGCAGGTGGTGGGGCGGTACCGGACGGTTTGTGGACTTCA
>RZYZ01000357.1 GCA_009930125.1 Clostridia bacterium
CTGGCCATTCTCGTAGTTCTGAAGACCAGCTTCCTGCCATCTCACTGGAGTGACAGGCTCACAAGCTTTCTCTTCAATGAAGGCAGCGAACTTGGCATCAACTATCAGCTCAGTCGAAGTGTCATCAGTATCGGCTCCGGAAAACTTACGGGAAAATTCAATTTTTCGCGCTTTCTGGAAGATATGACCAGCGGTAGCCAGTCCAGCACACAATTTTTCAATCGTGTGCCTGAAAACCATACGGATTTCATCTTCTCGGTGCTTGCGGAAAACTTCGGCCTCATCGGCGGGATGACGCTTCTGCTGCTATACGGATATCTGCTGTTCAGAATGATCCGTGTCGCGAGAAAGACGGAAGAAGATGATATTTTCGGAAAGTGCATTGCGGTGGGGGTTTTCTCCTCCTTCCTGTTTTCCATACTGCAGAATATGGGCATGACCATGGGCATCATGCCCATATCAGGTATCACACTGCCTCTTGTATCCTATGGAGGAAGTTCCGTGCTGACCACATTCATTGCCATCGCCATGGTGCTGAATGTGGGAATGAAGAAGAAAACCACATTATTCTAAGTGGAGACATACTATCAATGCAAAGAGCACAGGCTCTCTGGAAGGTTGGATGAAATGATAGAACTATTTATAGAAGAAGATCAGTACCGCAGAATCGCGATCAAAGAGAACAGTGTTCTGACAGAATGCTATTTTGAAGACAGGAACCAGGAAGTCCGTTCAGGAGATGTTTTTCTCGGCATCATCCGAAAGAAAGTGAAAGCACTCCACTCTGTGTTCATCGATATCGGTCTGAAGAAGAATGCGTTTCTTTATGTCACCAATAACAATAGATTTGAAGACTATAAAGAAGGGCAGAGTATCCTGGTGGAGGTCATCAAGGAAGAAGAGGGCAGTAAGGGCACCAAGGTGACAGATAAGGTTTCTCTTGGGGGCAGATTCGTCGTCTTCTTTGAGGGCAAGGGGATCGGGTATTCCAAGAGGCTGAACCGTGAGGAATTTCTGGAGAAGCAGGGAAACCAGAACCCGAAAGATGGTTTTCGGATACTGTTTCGCTCTGCAGCCATGGATGCGGACAAGAAAGAACTGGACAAGGAAATTGATGAGATTCACAACGCCTTCAAAGAGATACTGAAGAAAGCGGAAACAGGCATCGGCCCCAGAAGGCTCTATGGTGAATCCTCCATACTGGATCGCATTCTGAGAGATCGGTTCAGTGAAATCAACATGATCTATGTTGATACAGAAGATACTGCAGACATGGTGAAGAAAGAATATGGACTTCCTTCTCTCGTACACGGGAAAGGAAGAAGCCTTTTTGACTTCTATGGCATCGAGCAGGAACTTCTGAAGCTTCGGCATCGGAAAGTCTATCTCAAAGATGGCGGAAATCTGGTCATAGAAATCACAGAAGCCATGGTCGTCATTGATGTCAACAGCGCAAAGTACGCAGGAATGAAGAATAAGGAAGATACGGCGCTTGCCATGAATCTTTCTGCGGTGGATGAAATCACCAGACAGATCAGACTCCGGAACCTAGCTGGAATCATCGTGGTGGATTTCATAGATATGACTTCCGAGGTCAATCGTGCTACCCTTCAGGAAACCATGCAGAGGAAGCTTCAGGATGATCCTCTGTTTTCCCGATGCTATCCGCTTACAGAATTGAACCTCATGCAGATGACACGGAAAAAGAAAGGGTATCCTGTCTATCACTTCATCGAAGAGGAATGCAGCGCATGCGATCACAAGGGCAAAAGGCTCAGCTTTGCGTACCTGAAAAAGCTCATAAAGAACGAACTGATGAAAAAAGTGGACAATATCGAGATTCTGGATTATCTTATAGTCATAGGC
>RZYZ01000081.1 GCA_009930125.1 Clostridia bacterium
ATGAGCATTTTCAGAAAACATGAACTACTGGCCTATATTGAAACGAGAAGACTGGAGGGCAGCCTTTCCGTCGCGGACTTCATGAAGGGACTGGATGAAGCGATGAGGGAAAGAATCCGCGCTCTACTTGAAAGCACCGATGGGAAGGAAGATCTCCTTTCCCAGATGGAAAGCCTGATTCTATCGAAAGACCCCATCTTCATGATTCTGGAAGAGGAGACCTTCCCTTCCAGATACCTGGCGGAGACCCTGGAAGAGATTCTGGAGGAAAAAGGCGCAGCGCTTCTCCTTCAAAGTGAAAACAGACTGGACTTCCAGGTCCATATGATCCGGGAATCAGATGCCAATCTCCTGACGGAAGTCATGAGCAGGAAGAAACCCTTCACCCTCTCCATCCTGGGCCTTGGTGATGTGGGCGGAACGCTCCTCATGGGACTGAGGCTTCTGGGAAGAGACATCCTGAAGGAAATCCGGATCTTCGATCTGGATGAGAAGAAAAGGCGACGCTATTATCTGGAAATCAACGAGGTCAGTGACGGCACCGCCCTTCCTCCTGTGAAGGAAGCGGGCATCGAGGAGATCTTCGATACAGATGTACTGGTCTTCACCGTTTCGGTGTATATCCCTCCTGTGGGTACCAGTCTTACGGATGTTAGACTGGTGCAGTTCGAGAAGAACAGGAAGATTCTCCTGGACTATGCACGAAAGGCGGAAGAATCCGGATTCAAAGGATACTACTTCATCGTGTCGGACCCGGTGGATCTTCTGTGCATGAACCTCATGGACGAGGGGCAGATTCCAAGCCATCGAATCCGCGGCTTCGGACTGGGCGTCATGGAAGCCAGGGCAAGATTCATCGCGAAAGAGAAAGAGGTCTTCTCCGAAGACCTCAGGACCTATGGACCTCACGGGAAAGGACTCATCGTCATCAATTCCATCAGCGATTACAATCCAATACTCTCCGAAGAACTGACGCATCTGACGGAGCGGGAAAACTTCAGAGTGCGGGAAACGGGATTCAAGCCCTACATCGCACCTGCTCTTTCCTCCGGAGCCATCTCCATTGTGAAAGCCCTGAAGGAAGAGGAGCATTTAAGCACCTGGTATAACGGCAGGGTCTTCATGGGCTCCAGAAACATTCTGAAAGAGAGTTTCACCCGGCCATCCAAAGTATCTCTGCCGGAGCTTAAAGCGCTTCTCACGGAAACGGAGGAGCTTCTGACCACCCTCTACGAAGGTAGAGAATCATAATAAAAGTATCTGTAGACAGAAAGGAAGCAGCCCTATGATCAGGCTGCTTCCTTTTCTATTTTGTCTAGAGCCATTCACCGTATTTCGTGAATACATGATTGTTCTGGAAAGCTGAAAGATCATCGAGCTGGTTCAGCACGGAGGGCATATCGAGCTTCTCCACCAGATCGTCTATGATCTTCTTTCCGCGATCCGCCATCTGCTGTCTCTCCTCTTCCGTTCGGATCACTGGCGTCTGTGCATGGTCTGTCTTTTCTCCGAAGTAGTATCCCACCGCAGCGGACTGATAGGCTCTGGAGAAGAGGTCCTGGAAAGCCTTCACGGAGGACTCTTTCTTCTCCTGCTCCGGTTTTTCCGGTATCAGAGGCACATCTTCCAGCCTATCCATGATGTCGTAGGCCCCCACGTAGATGTCGTAGAAATTGCCCTCTGGAAGCAGCTCTTTGGCATGCTTGAATACAGCCATGATGAGATCCAGATAGAGGATGGGCGTCTTGGTCTCGTCGAAGGAATCTCTCACCATGGGACTTAAGGTCATATGCGCAGGCCCATGGAAACTGATGTAGACCTGCTTTTTGAATCCCTGCCTCAGAAGTGATTTTGCTACCGCATAAAGATAATCGATGCTTCATACAGAATACATCCAGAATAATTTCTGCAGCCAGATGGGGATCAAGGGCGCATTCATCACAACCATGGTTCATATGAACCGTACGGTCTATTTTCAGAGACTCAGAACACAGCGGACCAGGGACAGTGAGATTCTCATCAAAGACATGGCCTACTATATAATCGAACGCTATGCGGAAAAAATATCACTGGATACGCTGTCTTCCGTGTTCAACATCAGCAAGCCCAAGATCACACACCTCTTCAAAGAGGAGTACAATCTGTCCTTCTACCAGTTTGTTCTTCAGCAGCGACTTGTCCATGCGAAGAACGGTATCATATCGGGCATGAACATCTCCGAGGTGGCTTATCAGTGCGGGTTCTCAGAATATACCTCTTTCTACAAAGCCTTCAGAAAAACCTTCGGCATGTCTCCGAAGGCCCTGCAGATGGAATACCGTATGAACGTCAAGACCCCTGAACCGTTTTAAGGTTCAGGGGCCTTATAGTGTATGAATAAGATTGTGTGAATCATCGCCTGGAGATGTCCAGGCGTCTGATCACACTAATCTTTATGCGGCTTTTTTCTTTCCTTTTCTAGTGATGACGCCAGCTGCAAGAATGGATATGACACCCATTCCATAGTATAGGCTGTCACCGATGGAACCCGCTGCAGGTAGTCTTACATCTTCACCCACGTGAAGGTGTTCCACATATTCATGGGAAATGACTTCTTTTTCACGGATCATTTCAGCAATGACGTCTCTAACAGGGATATAGGTATCTACAACATCTGTTGCCTTGCTGTAGTCATAATTGTCTCCACCTGTCAAAAGGAAATCCAGTGTGGATACGCTGTAGATTCCGTCGTCTTTCACTAAAGTGCCGTCCAGGAGTCTGATGGTGGATATTCTGTTCCCAGCTTCCGCTTTATCATCATACCAGACTTCAATACCATAGAACTGTCCAGGTCTGAAATCTTCAGGATGGAGGCCATGTTCTATGAGTTTCTTCAGCTCTGCTCCAGTGACCTTCAGTGTAACCAGTGTGTTGTCAAATGGAAGAAGTTCATACATGAGGCCCATGGTGATGTCGCCCTTGTCGAATCCTCTTCTGATACCACCACCGTTGATGATGGCAATCTGTGTTCCACCGATTTCCGCCAGAGACTTGGCGATGAACTGTCCCATTGGGGTAACCTGCATTTCATCCGTGTCATGAGGCAGATCGTTTTTAAGTTCTCCTAGTACCTCATCCAGAATCGGTGCAAGTTCTTCGTAATACTTGTCCACGATGGCCTTCACTGCTGCATCCTCTTCCAGTTCTGGAATAAGTTCTGTCATGTTAATGACACTTCCAGTAGCTTCCAGCAGTTTCACAATATCTCCATTGATCTCGAAATCCAGTGTAATCTGAGATAGATTTCTACCGTTGTAACCACCCTGAACGATGGCGATATCATTGACTCTGCCATTGACGACCTGATGGGTATGGCCTGTGAAGATGGCATCGATACCTTCCACTTCATTGGCATATTCCACGATTTCACCGGAGATGACACCGTCTTTCTGGAAGGAACCCAGATGTGTCAGAGCGATAATCGCATCCACATCTTTCTCATCTTTCAGTACCTTCGCCCATTTATTGGTGGCTTCAACCGGATCCGTAAAGGTGTAACCCACAACATTTTCAGCTGCAGTCTTGAACTTGGTTTCCGGTGTAGCAATACCGATGAATCCCACCTTAACAGAAGTTCCATTCACCATGATTTCCTGAACCATGTAAGGAAGTACAAATTCATCCCATCCCTCTGGCTTCTTGTCTTCTTCCACTTCAATGTTGGAAGCAAGGAACTTGTATTCCCCATCCTTCGCCCATACAGGAATCAGATCGCTGCCCCAGTCAAATTCATGGTTACCTACTGCAGAAGCAAGAAGGTTCATTTCCTTAAGTATCTCATTGACAACTTCTCCATGGGTAAGATTTGAAATCGCTGTACCCTGGAAATGGTCTCCTGATGACAGGAAGTATGTGTTAGGATTTCTTGCAATCTGATGATCCAGGAATGTCTTGATTCTGGCAAGTCCTGGGTTCTTGCTGCTTCCTGAACTGTCCACATTTCCGTGGAAGTCATTGATCGCATAATAATCAAATGTTGCAGTGTCACCCTCAAAGAGATTCACTTCATAAGTGAAGTTGATAACACCCATTTCTTCTATAGCTTCAGCAATAAGATCTCTTAATGGAAGATAAGTATCATTGACATCAGTTGCCTTACTGTAGTCGTATTTATCTCCACCTGTAAGAAGGAAGTCCAGCGTTGATACGCTATAAACTTTATCATCCTGTACGAAAGACCCATCAAGAAGTTTGATGGTATTCACTCTTTCTCCCTGAGGAGCATCTTTGTCATACCATACATCAATTCCATAGAACTGACCTGGTCTGAAATCAGCTGGGTGCAGTCCATGTTCGATAAGTTTCTTCAATTCAGCTCCTGTAACCTTAAGCGTTACAAGTGTGTTGTCGAAAGGAAGAATAGTGTACATATCCCCCATAGTGATGTCCCCGGCTTCAAATCCGGCCCTGATTCCACCACCATTTACGATGGCAATCTGTGTGCCTCCCAGTTCAGCCATGCTCTTCGCAATAAACTGTCCCATAGGAGTAACCTGCATGACATTGGTGTCATGCGGAAGATCAGATTCGATTTCACCTACAGGCTTATCTAATATCGGTCCTAGTATTTCGTAATATTCTTCAATAATCTTGGTGACCTCAGGATCTGGATCAAGAGTTGCTTTCATATCACGAATGCTGATCACATCTCCTATAACTGCATCAAGAGTTTTCGCTGTTCCGTCAACGGAAAACTGAAGAGATATCTTAGATACACTTCTTGCGTTATACTGGCCTTGAACAATAGGAATACCATTCACAACCCCATTGACAACCTGATGAGTATGCCCGGATATGATAGCATCTACATCCACTTTCTCCGCATAATCTGCCGCTTCTCCAGTAACCTTGCCTTCTGTCATAGAGGAACCGAGATGAGTAAGTGCTATGACAGCATCTACTTCTTCCACATCTCTAAGATGAGCTGTCCACTTATTTGTAGCTGTAGCTGGATCTGTAAAAGTGAATCCGACAACATTTTCAGCTGCTGTCTTAAACTTTGTTTCCGGAGTTGCAATTCCGATAAATCCAATTTTGAATTCAGTACCATCGATTTCAACTGTCTGTATCTCATATGGTTTAACATATGTATCCCAGCCAGCTGGCTTATTCGCTTCTTCCACTTCAATATTGGATGCCACGAATTTAAATCCGCCTTCTTCTGCCCATTTGGGAATCAGATCAGAACCCCAATCGAACTCATGGTTACCGATGGCTGAGGTTAATAAATTCATGTGTGCAAGAATATCATTGACCACATCACCATGGGTAAGGTTGGATATGGAAGATCCCTGATAGTGATCTCCAGCAGATAAGAAATAAGTGTTAGGATTCAGGGCTTTCTGACTAAGCAGATAAGTCTGAAGTCTCGCTATTCCAGGATTGCTGGAACTGGCTGAATCATCTACTGTACCGTGAAAATCATTGATTGAATAATAGTCAAGAACTACAGATTTGATTGGCTCAGCAGCCATTGGTGCCATAAGAGCTGATGTGCCCATCATCTCTTCAGACTCTTCCGGCTCTTCCACGGGTTCCTCCTCGAGTGCTCCCGCTTCCGGTTCAGCTGCTTCTTCCACAGGAACCTCTTCTACAGGTTCAGCAGGTTCTTCAGTATCTGGTGCGGGCGGAATCGCTTCTTCAGCTGATGGCTCCCCTTCTACCGTGGCCGGCGGATCGATTGGAACTTCATCCGCATAGAAACGCTGACCAGGAATAAGAGCAAACGAAAATATCAGTGCCAATACGATAGATAGAGATCGGATAGATTTTCTTTTCCTCAAAAAACTACACCTCCAAAAATTTTAGCCAAAAATGGCCTCTAATGTTATTATATCTGTAAGTAATGGTTTACATAACCCAAAACACGGGCGTTTCCTCATATTTTAAAGATATGTAACAAATCGAACAGATAAACGTTTACATAATAGAAAATATATTTTATGCAACATCAAAAACATGTTATCATAAGCATTACTAGCCACTGTGGATAACTTATTATGTCAACACTCACTATGAACATATTGTAAACAGAAAATTAAAGGAATGAATGAAATGAAAATAGAACTACATTGTCATACGACCTGCTCCGACGGAAGACTCACAACCAGAGAACTCCATGACCTGGCCGTGAAGGAAAACCTGTCCTATATGGCCCTTACGGACCATGATACTGTCAAAGGACATTTTGAAATGATGCCGTTTCTCAAAAATTCCGACTTCAGATACATCCCCGGTATCGAACTGACCACAAGCCTCAACGGAGAAAGCATCCATGTTCTGGGATACTGGAATAACGATGGCTACAAAAACCAGGAATTTATGGACAAGCTGGATGAGCTGCATCATGCCCGTAATGAGAGAATCAGAAAGTTCATTGTGAATCTGAAGCATCACTTCGACCTTGAGATCGATTATGAAAAGCTGAGAGAAAGTAACCACGGTGTACTGACCAGGGCAAACCTCGCCCACGCCGTTCATGATAAGGTTCCTCATCTGACCTATAATGAGGCATTCATGAAATATCTGGATAAGAAAAGTCCTGCCTACATCCCGAACATCAAAATTTCAGTGGAAGAAGGAATCGCACTGCTTAAAAAGCATGGTGCAGTGGTGGTACTGGCCCATCCGGTGATCTACACGAAAAATGCCCTGGAAGACCTCCTGCAGTATGACTTCGATGGACTGGAGTGCTTCTACTTCCTGAATGATGAGGAACTGACCAGAAAGAGCCTGGCAGAGGCAAAGAAGAGAAACCTTCTTGTCACCGTGGGATCCGACTTTCATGGCATCATCGGAGATGTGAAGCACGGTTATCTGGGATCCATGGAGTACGACATGGATCTTCTGAAACCCTTCCTGAACCTGTTCCAGTAATCAAAGAGCGAAGAGAAAAGATCATCCGATCCTTCTCTTCGCCTTTTTTCGTCCTATTCTTCTCTTTAGCTTCCAAAAATGCGCATTTTAGTTTACATAATTATTTATAAGTAATTCTATACTGTCATTCTAAGCAGAATAATCCGGAGAATGATATCACTCATCTCCGGATTATATACCTGCTTATTCTTAATTCACTATGGACTACAGCATACCTGCTGCTGCTTTGTCCAGCACAACCGTCACATCAGGATGCAGCTTGAGAAGCGTTGCAGGAATCTTTGTGGTGATCACATCATCCACAAGGCTCTTCACAGCCCATGCTTTGTTTTCTCCAGATGCGATGAGAATGATCTTCTTCGCTTTCAGGATTGGTCCTACACCCATGGTCACAGCTCTGGTTGGCACATCCTTCTCTGATGCGAAGAATCTCGCATTTGCCTTGATGGTCTCTTCCGTCAGCTCTGCCACGTGGGTATTCAGCTTCAGCTCATCCGCTGGCTCGTTGAAACCGATATGGCCATTGGGTCCTATGCCTAGAACTTGAACATCGATTCCACCCATGGATTCGATGAGTTCATCATATTTCTTTGCCCCTTCTGTCAGATCCTCCGCTGTTCCGTCAGGCACATAGGTATTCTTCTTGTCCATGTTGACATGATCAAAGAGATTGATGTCCATGAAATAACGATAACTCTGGTCATGACTTCCATCAAGGCCCACGTACTCATCCAGGTTGATGCTCTTTGCCTTGGAAAAATCAAGGCTGCCCTCTTCATAGAGCTTTATGAGCTCCTTGTACATACCTACAGGACTGGACCCAGTTGCAAGTCCCAGAACAGCATCTTCCTTCTCACTGATGACTTTCGCCAGAAGCTCCGCACTGTATGCACTGACTTCATCATAGGAATCAAACACTTTAAAATTCATCTCATTACCTCACTTCATGTTATTCTTTTGTCTTCTCTTCCATTCTAACACGTTCCTGAGATAAAGTTAACGCTATTTAATCCAGCTGAAGGTGATTGTACTCTTTGAGTACAAGGTCTGTCAGCTCCGAATCCAGAGGCAGCTCAGCATATTCCAGAAGTGCAGCCTTGAGTCCATACTTGTCGATGTAGTGATTCAGCTTGACGCTTTCAAGGTCTTCCTCAGTCCCCAGGCAATGAATGCACCGATATTCGGCATGACCATACCGCTTAGGTATGCACCAAACTTCTGAATACCAGCTTTTGTTCCAGATTTCTTTTCCATTTTAATCCTCCATTCTTGATAAGTTCAATAATTCCCGATAAAGTTACAAATCCGATGATCAGTCAGTAGAGGTAACCAGTTGAGCCGCGCCGACACGTTTTTTCGCATCCGGATGCAAATGTCGTGAAAGATAACGTTATATTTGTTTATATTTATATATTATTACGTTTTCATTTAATAAACAATCAAAACATAAATCCCTTTTGTCACATCTCATATGACAAAAGGGATTTTACATTCTTTGCAATATACAAATAAGGCTTACTGACTGAGCTGAAATCAGATTGCGTCTTTCTCAAGAACTTTGGCCACTACCACCTCTTCCTCTTTCTGAGGCAGCACAATGGCCAGGAAGATGACAAGGGCACCGAAGATCATTCTGACGGTGACCGCTTCATCAAGAATCAGGATGGAGAACACCATGGCAAAAAGAGACTCTGTGGACATGATCACCGCTGCTCTTGCCGGCTTTGTATACTTCTGCGAAATGGTCATGACCAGGAAGCAGATGGTGGTGCTGAAAATGCCCAGGTATAAAACCGCCAGATATCCTCTGGGGTCCTGTCCCAGAAGAGAATCTCCTCTTACGGTCACTGCCGCCATGGACAGCACAAAGGCTGTGACCATCTGAACCATGGTCAGGGTCAGGGCATCCTCCTCTTCCATGAATTCCCCTGTATAGAAGATGTGGAGAGCAAAGGCGAAGGCGCAGAGAAAACTCAGAAAATCTCCGATGTTGACTCCACCGGACCACTGGAAGGAAATCAGTCCTACTCCAGTCATGGCCACTGCCGCCCGGATGATGTCCATTCTCACCAG